>JAZUOE010000255.1:0-4745 GCA_045604505.1 Ruminiclostridium sp.
TTTTTGGCAATAATATTAAACCCGCTTGTAAGTATTGTGAACTTTGCAAGGCATTAGACAATGATAAATTTGAATGTTCTAAGTTTGGTGAAGTAAAATCTTATGATTCATGTAAAAAGTTTACTTATAATCCCTTGAAAAGAATTCCTAAAAAGGAAGTATTACTTGCTAATTCAGATGTAAACAATATTGATTTCTAATACATAAAAGCCCGATTTTTCATCGGGCTTTTAAAATTTTGCAACCGCTTTTGTTAGTTCAAAAGCGGTTGTTTGTATTTATTCAAATTTAAACCATTTGAAATCAAAATTACTTCCCGGCAAGAAAACAAAGCTAATATCACGTTTTCCCGTTATTTCGGCTAATTCAAAAGTAACTTCGGTGTACTCATCAGATTCAGGGAATTCAAGAAGTTGTGTTTGTTGAACAGAATCATCATTGTTATATCTCAATTGGATAGTGTTCACATTGTTAGGAGTTTTACCGCATATAACAATTTTAGTTGTTCCATTCGTAAATTCCATATCACTGAAATTGATAACAACGTTATTTCCAATACCTGTTATTTCGTCACCGTTAATGTTATAGTCATCGCCATAAATACTATCATTATCAGCAGGAGAAAGTTGCTCATAAGCCTTGTTTTGCTTAACAAACTCAAAACCACCAACTATAATATGTGTTGATGCAACTAAAGATAATGAGGTAATATCTTTCAGGCGGCTAGATAATTTAAATGTTTGAGGAGCAAAATTATCCCATTGACCATTATAATCGAAGTTAAGTGTTTGTAAAAACGTGCCGTCTTCATCAGGATTTCCAAGCCATAACTCAACGGGAATAGGCTCACTGCTACCGCAATGACCACAATACAAAATTATCTCATCACTGCCATAATTGCCAAAGTCAATATTATTAAATCCTATTATTGTCCGTTGCTTTATACCGCTAACCGCACCTCTTTCAACAATATTTAAGGGGTAGTTACTAAATGAATAAAGACTTGCAGAAACAAACAAATATGGACTTGTGGTTGAATTTCCAAATCCTGTGTTTTCAAAAGTCAGTTCAGAGAATACCGAAGGAATTTCACTTCCATTTCGACAAACGGCGCGAATCTTGTAACAACCATCGCCTTTAGCACTTATAACAGCACCGTCAAGGATTGGTTTAATATCTGATAAATTAATTTCAACTCCATTTTCTAAAACACATTTCCATTCAATATCCTTATATGAAGAATTTTCCGGATAAATTCGTGCATTAATCAAAACTGTTGGATTATCCGGGTCTAACAAGGTTTTTCCTGCTCTTAAATCAATTTTTCTTGTAGGAATTTCTTGAACAAGCTGTGTTTTTTCAAAATATGGACAATAATTTTCAGATACAGAAAATCCGGTAATGTCATCACAAGGAATTGACTCAAAAACAAGCATTTTTTCAGATAAACCATCACTTTCACAAGAAACGGTAATAGTTCCTGAATCAAAGGTAGATTGTATAATAGCAAGTAGTTTTCCGCTGAATAATCTGCGGTTATCGGATTTATAGCTTTCATAATCTGTACTATCGCCATTATCAAGACCAACGAGTCTTGCCGGACCATTAACAACAACCTTTATTCTATTCCTTGCATTTGAAACAGGAATACCCATTTCATCTTCAGTAGAGATTTCTATAAATATTAAATCCCTTCCGTCTGCAATCATTTCCATTTTGTCAGGAACAGCAACTATATTTGCAGCATCGGTAAATGAGCTTATTACATCTTCAGCAACAACCTTACCACTCTTATTATAAGCACGTGCTGTAATTGTACCCTTTTTATACTTTAATCGCCATTCACCGTGAAGTACATCATCATTATCTAATGAAATATGCTGCTTTCCTAAGGATTTTTCATTAAAGAATAATTCAACATCTTCTAAATTAGAATATGTAAAAACGTAAATTTCTTCACCTATGTTAAAATCCCAGTATGGCAGAATATGAACAAAAGGTTCTTTTTCAGCATCTGTCCACACTGCCTTATAAAAGTAATACGCATCTTTAGGAAAACCGGCTGTATCGACAATTCCAAAATAAGAATTTTTTGTGCTGTAAGGTGTAGGTTCACCTATATAGTCAAATCCTGTCCAAACGTACTGTCCACCGCAATATTCTCTGTCACGGTCATCTATCCAAGCTTTTTCCTGATTTTTTCCCCAACCGACAACGCTGTTTCCATAATCAGAACACTGCATATCAGCATGAGTAAGTATAGGGACATTTGCAGGTAAATGATAAATACCACGTGAACGTACTGTAGATGCTGTTTCACTGCCATATATAAACCAATCAGGATACTTTTCATGATGCTCATCATACAAATCTTCAGCATAGTTATAACCTGAAAGTTTAATGAAATCGGCAACTTTCTGCGCATTATCCCAACGCATATAATTAGAACCTATTGTACATAAAGCGTTCCTATATTTATCATATTTATGAACAGCTTTACAAAGCATTTTAGCAACTTCTAAACCTCTTTCACTTTGATGTGTATCAAGAATTTCATTGCCAATGCTCCACATAATCATACAAGGGGCATTTCTATCACGTTCAACCCATGCTTTTACATCTTTTTCAAACCATTCAGGGAAAAATCGTGCATAGTCATTGCAATTTTTAGGCAACTCCCACATATCAAAAGATTCTGAATTAAGAAGAAATCCCATTTTATTACAAAGCTCTACTAATTCACGAGAAGGCATATTATGTGCAGACCTTATAGAATTAACACCGTAGCTTTTTAATATTTCAAGTTGTCTGCGAAGAGCTGTTTTGTTCATAGCAGCGCCTAATGCACCTAAGTCGTGATGCATACAAACACCATGAATTTTTGTAGGAACATCATTCAGTAAAAATCCTTTATCCGAATCAAACTCTATTGTTCTGAAACCAAAAGTGTTATGAACAACGTCTAAAATAACACCTTCCAGCAACACTTCTGTTTTTATTTCATAACAATATGGGTTATCAATATTCCAAGTATTTGGATTTTTGGCAGCAAATTTTACAACTGAAACAGAACGTCCACTATCGGTTTTTTCATTAAGAACCGCAATTACCTTTCCTTCCTCATTTGTAACTGTATGTTTTATATCGCAGCCACCAAATGTAAGTTCTGTTTCAATATTAACAAGCCACTTATCATCAAACTTTTTGGTAGAAATATAAACACCATTTTCTTTTACATGTACCTTACTTGTTTTTCTTAAATATACATTTCTGTATATACCAGCTCCTGAATACCATCTTGTATTTGGCGATTCATAACGAACTTGAACATAAATGACGTTATTCCCTTTAACAATATATTCGGTAATATCAAAGCTGAATGATGAATATCCGTATTTCCAATCCCCTACTTCCCTGCCATTCACATAGATAGTGCTGTTCATATACACACCATCAAAACATATAATATAAGAATCGTTTTCTTCTAAATCATTAATATCAAATTCTTTTTTATACCAACCTTCACCGCTTTCGTAGAAGTGGTAAGGATTTCCTATAAGCCAATCATGAGGGATTTCGGTATCGTGCCAATCAGTTTCTTTTTCAATATCAGACAGTGTCAGACCTATCTCTTTTAATGTAAATTTCCAATTGTCATTAAAAAGAACTTTAGACATAGCAAACTCCTTTATCATCACCATGAAATAACTCTATTTTTGTGTAATCATCAGGATTTATGATAATAATTGATTTTTTATTTTTCTTGGCATATTCAAGTGTATATTTTGTACCACCCTTTTTGCCATCATATACTGCAAGTACATATTCGGCATTATCAACAAGGTATCTGTTTCTTATCATCATACAGCCTTTGGTATAACATTCATTACTTGTATAGTAGATACCGGAGGCACTTTCAATAATCTCATTATACAATAATATATCCTCTTTTTTCCAATCTTGGCATTGATTGATACAAGGAATCACACAAAAAAGATGCACATTATATTTTTTCTTTAACGCAATAACAATCTCTGCACACATTAAATCAATTCCAAGTGCCATTCCTGTTTGAAAATATGTAACACCATTTTCAATAAGATGAATGATTTCTTCGGTTAATACCTCATACAGTTTCTTGTATTCTGCGCTATTTTTATCGAAAAGAAACTTCAACTTTGATGGACGATAGCCGGTAAAAGAACAGGTGTGAGCCTTTTCTGAATCAGAATTAAACTCCAATTTCGTAAACACCGCCTTCAGTTGTATCAAAAGAAATAATGCCGTTATTTACTTCAAAATTGATTACTTCTCCATCTTTTAAAATTTTTGTAAGAGAAGTTTTGATGTTACATTTTTGTCCCTTTTTGGATATGATTGTTATTTTTTCAGCTTTATTATCGTTCCATTTTACAGATACCTCAAAAGCACCTCTTGCACATAAACCTGAATATTCTCCCCTTTTCCAAATTTCGGGCAATGCAGCTAATGGTTCGATATAACCCTCATGGCTCTGAAGAAGTAATTCAGCAATTCCTGCGCTTCCGCCAAAATTGCCGTCTAATTGGAATGGCGGATGAAAATCAAAGAGATTAGGGAATGTACAGCCGGATAACAAACCGTTTAAAATCTTATAAGCTCTGTTTCCGTCTTTTGTTCTCGCCCAAAGATTAAGTTTGTATGCCCTTGCCCATCCTGTAGATTCATCACCGCGATCATTCATAGTAACAATAGCAGCTTTTAGT
>JAZUOE010000256.1:0-3984 GCA_045604505.1 Ruminiclostridium sp.
AGCAGTTCAGACTTACTCCCCGAAAAATTTATCCAAAGAAGATTTACAGCTACTACAACGATGAGAACATCAAATATCTTGCCGAACAGCTTAAAACCATAGGCGAGTTTTCGTTCACATCAAGCGAGTGTGTCTACGCAAAGGCACAGGAGCTGCAGCGTACTATCCGAGAACTGCAAGCACAGAATAAGGATACTCAATCGGTACAAGCACAGTTACAGCGTGTTAAGGAGCTGGCAAAGGCTTATGAGAGGATTGTTGAGGGGAATTATGTGGATAATCTGATTAAGACGCAGAATGCTCGTGGCAATATTTCCAAAGCAAAGAAATTATGATAAAAATAGCTCTCACTTTGGTTAAGTTTTTCTCAACAAATACGCTGTGGACAAATCAAGAGAAATCGGGTATTATTATAACAGGAGCTCCAATAAACATACGGAGGATAATACTATGCTTAAACTTGGTGAAAACCTTAAAAAACACAGAACAAATCGTGAGCTGACGCAGGAACAGCTTGCGGATGTGCTCGGCGTATCGGCTCAGGCTGTGAGCCGTTGGGAGAATGGTACGACTTACCCCGATATAACGCTGCTGCCGACTATTGCGAGTTATTTTGAAATTACACTTGATGATCTTATGGGAATGCAGGATTTTAAAAGCGAAGAACAAATTAAAGAATTGCTTGCTAAAATTGATGAAAACAGTAATAAGGGCTTGATTTATGAAAATATTCTGCTCTTAAGAGAGGCGGTAAAAACTTATCCCACAAATTATCAGCTGCAATTCAGGCTTGTAAATCAGCTTACATTTTGTCAATTTAAAAACGGGCAAGGCTTATCAGAGGAAGAACAAAACGATCTTAATCGGGAAGCAGTCGAGATAGGAAACCGTATTCTATCACGCTGTAACGACGGCGAGATAATCCACCGCACAACGCAGCAGCTGTGTTATATCTATTCAAGGCTTGGTGAAACGGAAAAAGCTATTGAATATGCGAAAAAGCTCCCTGATATAGGTGCTTGCAGCACGGTAATTCTCGGCGATATATATGAGGGGAAACAGCAGAAGTTGCACCTGCAGCAAGCAGTTAAGTATTATACAAGCATATTCTGGTGTGATTTAAGGAATATGGCAGACCTTGAATATAAAGACGAAACAATGACTACAGCCGAAAGAATTGCAATACTGAAAAAAGCACTTGAACTTCTTGACCTCGTATATGAGGAGGGTGATTATTTGAATTTCAGTGATACAGTTTCGGTCACACACCGCTATATTGCGGCTATGGCTATGCTTGAGAATGATTATGAGCTTGCCTTGTCAAGCCTTGAAAAAGCGGCGGAATTTGCGATAATGTCCGATACTCTATCCGATAAGGAAAAACATACATCACTGCTTGTAAATCAAATCGAATATGTTGCAGTTAATATGATGAAAAACTATGATTTTACTGACTGTAAGGCGCTTTATGACAAATTGCAGCAGGATAGATATGATACTATTCGTGACGACAAGCGGTTTATAGCTGTTCTCGAAAAAATCAAACCGTATTGCTAAAATTATCAGAACGGTTATTCAACGGCTACAAATTGGCTACACCTTTTCTAATCAAATAAGCAAAAACAGGACAGCAACCATAAAAATTGCTGTCCTGTTAAATTTTGTGTGATAGCAGCTCAAAACCGCTTGGTTATTACTCTCCCGAAACAGATTTCGGTATCAAAACGGTATCAGCGAGCTGTTCAAAGTGCCTTAAACCGCTTTGTTATGCGGTTTGTTTGAGTGTTTTAATTACTCCCACTCAATAGTGCCAACAGGCTTAGGAGTTAAATCATAAAGAACACGGTTTATGCCCTCTACTTCAGCAGTGATACGTGCAGTTATGCGATGAAGAAGTTCGTAAGGAATCTCTTCGATTGTAGCGCTCATAGCGTCTGTTGTGTTTACCGCACGGATAATTGCGGGCCAACCTTCATAGCGCTTACTATCTTTCACGCCAACGCTCTTCATGTCAGGAACAGCGATAAAATACTGCCATACCTTATTGTTAAGACCGGATTTATCAAATTCTTCACGAAGAATTGCGTCTGCCTCACGGAGTGCATTTAAACGGTCACGTGTGATTGCGCCAAGACAACGAACACCAAGTCCGGGACCGGGAAAAGGCTGACGGTCAACCATAGATGCAGGAAGGCCAAGCGCCTTACCAACAACACGAACCTCGTCCTTATAAAGGAGCTTAATAGGTTCAACAAGTTCAAACTGCATATCTTCAGGTAAGCCACCTACATTATGATGAGCTTTTACACCGTCACTTTCAAGGATATCAGGGTAAATTGTGCCCTGCGCAAGGAAAGAAATGCCCTCAAGCTTTCTTGCCTCTTCGTCAAATACCTTAATGAATTCGCCACCAATAATTTTACGTTTCTTTTCAGGCTCAGCAACGTCCTTGAGTAAATCAAGAAAACGGTCAGTTGCATCAACATACACAAGGTTAGCGTCAAGCTGATTTCTGAAAACTTCAATAACCTGTTCGCTTTCGCCTTTTCTCATTAAGCCGTGATTTACGTGTACACATACTAACTGTTTGCCGATTGCCTTAATTAAAAGTGCGGCAACAACCGAACTGTCTACACCGCCTGAAAGTGCAAGTAAAACCTTCTTGTCGCCAACCTGCGCTCTTACTGCGGCTATCTGCTCATCGATAAATGCAGCAGCTAGTTCGTTTGTCTGAATTCTTTCCATTGTTTCCGGTCTTTTGTTTGTGTCCATATTGTCCTCCTTATTTGAAGTGCCTTTTGCACTTACTTATCTTTGTTCAAGGATTTTGAGCGTTATTCACTCCATTTGACAAATCCGTTACTCTCTAATATCTGAAAATATTTTGCAAGTCGCTCATAAAGGGGTTCAGCCTTTTCACCGAAATGTTCCTTTACCGCCTCACCAATCTGAATTATCGTCTTTTTTCCGTCAATAAGCGGCCAAACAAAGCTGCCCATTTCATCAAGGTGAATGTGAGAAACCTTAGGTTTTTTGAGCAATTTCTGTGCTATTCTGTTGACAATACCTTTATTTTCAATATCAATAGTAACATCGCCCTTTTCATCTGCTGACCATTTTAAGTCAGCAGAATGAACAGGTATCTTTTCGAGATAATTCTCATCTTTTTTATTCTTCATTTACGCCTTTTCTTCTTCACTGACAGCCGCACTGCGCTTTTTCCAAAGAGAAAACTTAAGTAAGCTGATAATTACTAATGCAAATACTACAAGACTTCCGATGCTGGAAACCCAACCGGGAAGGTTTAATAATCCGGAGATATTGATAACCTTATCAATGCCGAATACTGCAAGTAAAGCAAGGATAATACCAACAAGACCTACACCTGCAATCATACCTGAACAGAAGAGAATACCGTCGCTGACGATTGCCTCCTTCTCTTCCTTTTCCTTCTTCATCTTGTCAAATGCAAGTCTAACAAGACCGCCAACCATGATACAAGCATTAAGATGAACAGGGAGATAGATACCGATTGCAAAAGGAAGTACGGGGATACCGATAACTTCAACAAGTACAGCAATGAATGCACCGATAAATACTAAGTTCCAAGGAAGTTCTGCGCTGAGTACACCCTCAACAATCATCTTCATAAGTGTAGCCTGAGGAGCAGCAAGTTCTTCAGAACCAAAGCCCCATGCTGTATCAAGAAGATAAAGTGTGCCTCCGATTGCAAGAGCAGATGCAACTACACCGATAACTTCACCAATCTGCTGTTTCTTAGGAGTAGAACCGAGTATGTAACCTGTCTTAAGGTCCTGAGATGTATCACCTGAAATTGCAGCAACAATACAGATGATTGATCCGATAGCAATAGCAGCTTCCATACCATGAACTCCGCCGTCACCGGTAAATTTTAAGATTAAAGTTGCAATCAGAAGTGTTGCAATAGCCATACCTGAAACAGGGTTATTACTGCTTCCTACC
>JAZUOE010000257.1:0-18277 GCA_045604505.1 Ruminiclostridium sp.
CATTGACATTAAGGCATTAATTATATATAATTGTGATTGTAAGGCGGATATCCCGCAGAATTTTAGAAACGGTACCGTTAATCCCGTTTCAATGAAAGGAATTAATTAATATGAGCGTAAAAGTTATTAATCAGCCCTCTCTCCCCAACATTCCGTGGCAGGAAAGACCCGAAGGCTGCAAGGACGTTATTTGGCGTTATGACGCTAACCCTGTAATCCCCAGAGATTTACTCCCTACAAGCAACTCTATCTTCAACAGCGCAGTTGTTCCCTTTGAAAAGGGCGATTATAAGTTTGCCGGTGTATTCCGTGTAGACGATAAGGAAAGAAACATGGCTATCCACGCTGGTTTCTCTAAGGACGGTATCCACTGGGATATTAACGAAAAGAGAGTTGACTGGATTAACGATGACCCCGAAACAGCTGCTGCTAATCCTTGGCAGTACGGTTATGACCCCAGATGCGTATGGATTGAAGACCGTTTCTGGATTACATGGTGCAACGCTTACGGTTGGAAACCCACAATCGGTATGGGCTGGACAAAGGACTTCGTAGAATTCCACCAGTGCGAAAACGCTTATCTCCCCTTCAACAGAAACGGCGTTCTCTTCCCCAGAAAGATTAACGGCGAATACGTAATGTTCTCTCGTCCTTCTGACAGCGGTCACACACCTTTCGGTGATATGTATCTCTCTCACTCTAAGGATATGACATATTGGGGTAAGCACAGACACGTTATGGCTCCTAACAAGGGTTGGGAATCCAAGAAAATCGGTGCAGGTCCTATCCCAATTGAAACAAGCGAAGGCTGGTTAGTATTCTATCACGGCGTACTCGAAAGCTGCAACGGTTTCGTATACAGCTTTGGCGCTGCAATCCTCGACATTGACAAGCCCTGGATTGTTAAGTATCGTTGCTCTGAATATCTCCTCAACCCCCGTGAGTATTATGAATGCGTTGGTGACGTTCAGAACGTAACATTCCCCTGCGCTGCTCTCTGTGATGCAGATACAGGCAGAATCGCAATCTACTACGGTTGTGCAGACACTTGCGTTTCTATGGCATTCTGCAAGGTTGACGAAGTTGTTGAATATGTAAAGAGCCACTCTTGCGTATAATTAACTGAATATTCTTTAAAGGCAGCCCATAGTGGCTGCCTTTATATATTATAATGGTATATCTTGTAATCCTCATAAAAAAGTGATATAATCAGTGTATTCTGAAAGGAGAGAGATTATGAAAAAACGACTTGCAATTATTATGGCAGCACTTATGCTCACATCTTGCGATGCAGCACCTGTTCCCGAACCCAAAGTAACCTCTGCAACCACTACAACAACACCTGAAACCACTACCACAACAACGGAAGTGATTACAACCACTGCGGTTGCCGAAACTACTGTTGAAACAACCGTCACAACCGCTGAATCTATCAACTATAACGCAGATTTCAGCCTTGCCGACTATTATCCTGTTGATGAAACAGCTAATGTCCTTTCAATAAGCGGTGTTGGCGGAATGATAAATGCGCTAGACGAAGAGAAAATGGAAATTGCACGGCAAGGCGTGTATGAGTCGGAATACTACGCTGAGGTTATAAAACAAGCAAAGGAAATTTTTACCCTTGAAAACGGCGAATACGTTATAACTACTGAACTTAAGCCTTTTTATGCCGACGTCTACTATAATTATTTTGACGACAGAGAGCCTTATTCGGTAAAGCCAGAAATGGTATACACTCTCCCGCTTACCCTTGACGGAAAAAACGGACACGTTTTTGTTTTCAGCATACCACTGCCTTTAAAGTACGCAGAATGGAGTGGGGAAAATGATTTTTATGTTACTGTTTATGTCACACCTGACAACAAGACAGTTGTTGTACCCGAATGCTGTCAGCAGACCTTACGCAGCGTAACCCCATTATATGTTGGTGATAAAATTCAACTTATTTTCAGCAGTGGTCATACTCAGGGCACCTCACTTTCCACCATTATCAGCTTTACAGACAGCGGTTATAATTTGGAATTAATGGGTTCAGCTATTGAATACACCCCCTCAGGGGCAAACTATATCCTCGATGATATGAGTGTTTGGTATAATGAATACAGAATACTCTGCTACGACAAGGAAAAGGGGTATATAGATGCTACCGCAGTAAAAGTAAATGGTGAAGTAATGGATATAATCTCCTCTTCTCCCGATATTCTTGCAGTTTTTCCTGATATTATAGAAAGATGTGCTAGTGGACAGGTTTACATTATCGCCGGAAAATACATAACTGTTTCCGATACCGCCACATTTATCTTTGAAAATGGAGAATTTAAACTTTTTGACGGTGTAATTCACCCATCAAGTGATGATTACCCCACGTTAGCTTTCATTGCCCAGCCATAAAATTAACCCCGTCTTTTCAGACGGGGTTAAATTATTACTTCTTGTTCTTAAAAATTGCCTCAAGGTCACTGAAACCGCTGTCATCAACGGACATTGTTGTATTTCTTGATAAGAAATCTGTAAAGCTGTTGCCTGTAGAAGATGCAACAGAACCGTTAATGATTTCCTCAGCAACACTAGGTGCGGAATTATCTTCAGGAGTTTCTTTAAAGCAGGTTGCAATAACAGAGATTGCAATAGAATCCTTCATATCGGAAGGTCCGTAGTTTGCACCTGTGATAACCTCAACCCCTGCGCCACAAGCCTTTGTGATTGCGTGCATTGCATCATCAACATCAGAAAGGAGAGCGTCCTGTGAAAGTGTTACGTAAACTAAAAGCTTACCCGCATTCTTGATAGATGTTTCAAGGAGAGGGCTGTTAACAATCTGATTAACTGCCTCTTCAATCTTCTTGTCGCCTGTACCAAAGCCGATAGCGATATGAGCGTCACCGGCGTCCTTGATTGTTTCAGAAAGGTCGGAGAAGTCAACGTTTACCGCTGCTGTGCTACCAATCATATCAGAAATAATCTTTACTGAACGGTGAAGGACATCATCAACCATTGTGAAAGCCTGTTGGAATGTAAGCTGCTTTTCGTTAAGCTGAAGGAGCTTCTGGTTAGGAATGATTACAAGAGCGTCAACATGCTTACGCATTTCGTCAATACCCTTCATTGCCTGATTCATCTTCTGCTCACGTTCAAAGTCAAAAGGCTTTGTAACAACACCGATTGTAAGAATGCCCATTTCCTGTGCAATTTCAGCAACAACAGGAGCTGCACCTGTACCGGTACCGCCGCCCATACCTGCGGAAATAAATACAAGGGAAGAGCCTTTTAAGTACTTTTCAATTTCTTCTCTGTCCTCACGAGCAGCCTCAGCGCCGACTTCAGCACGTCCACCTGCGCCTCTGCCCTTTGCACACTTACGTCCAATCTGAACACGGCGCATAAGGGTTTTATCCTTTTTCTTAAGAGCTGCAACGTCAGTATTTACAACAACGAATTCAATATCAACGTCGTCATCACTGATGTCCTTTGAATTTTTATCTCTTAAGCCTTTTTTTGCCATATTTTCAACAGCGTTTCCGCCGCCGCCACCAACACCAAATACTTTTATCTGGACATTATAAACGGCACTTTCGTCAAGGTGGTCGAATTCAGGCTCTTCGCTTTCAACAGAGAAACCTTCTTCATCAATTTCAACAGCCATTATATTATTACCTCCTGTATTTTTAACCGCTCCGTCTGTAAAAAACAGACTTACGCATCTTGATTACTTAGTTTTATTGTAACAGATTTTGCACAAAATTTCAATACCTTTTTTAAAAAAAGTGAATATTTTGTATCATTTTTCAGTATCAAACACAAAATGTAGTGGTTTTTAATTACATTTTGTGAATTTAATATCTTGACTATTCTTCTGAGCTGATTTCGGGGGTGGTTTCAGGAGCAGCAGTTGTAGTTGAAACTGCTGTAATAAGAGGTGTTATAGGCCTCTCAACCACCTTTTCAGGATTAGAAACGTTAAGTGCAACCTTATCTGCGGGACCGATATACTGCGGGTTGCTGACCAGTTCCTTTACAATAGTCAGCTTTTCGTCCAATTGCAATACATTACCCAAAGTTATAACCACTCTGTCGTCATAAGTCATCTGTATAGAAAGGGCATCGCTTATATCCAACTTTGTGATATTTTCGATTTCCTTTTCCTCAAGCTTTGCGTTTATAGTCTTGATAAGCTCATCATGTTCAGGGTTTGCGGCGGTAATATAGTCGCCTATAACCACGTTATCGCCGGGCTGATAACCTATAACTTCCATACAGTCTGCCGCGCTGCTTTCAATCTGCATTACACGGCCCTCATGGGAAATAACATAGTTTTTACCTGCATAGTAGAAGTTTGCCATAGGCTCTGCAGGTGTTACAATTATCTTTATCTGCGGCGGGAAAAACTCTTTTTTAACCTCTGCACTGTCAAGACTTACCAACGCCTTGAGGATTTTCTTATCAACGCCCAACGTTGACAGTCGGATAAGGTTTTCATCACCCTTAAAACCACTTGCCTCAATAATCTGTTCATCGCTGTAGACAGTTTCACCCTCTACAACAATTCCTTCCGCATTGAAAAGCACAGTAACAGACAGTATTGCGAAAATAATAAATGCCACTACCGCTAACATTATGTAGTAGATAACATAATTCCCATGTCTGCGGCGGCGCTTTGCCTTAAGCTGTTCTTTTTCCTGTTTTTTGCGCTCTGCCTCACGCTTTTTTCTTGCCGGACTGCTAGGGGGCATCTGACTTTTGGTCTGTTCAGAAAGCTTTTTCTGCTTTTTGCTTACCGTACCAGATTTTTTCTGCACAGGCTTAGCCGCCGATTTCTTCACTTCCTCACGAAGACGGCGGTTAAGCTCCTCTTTACTCATTTCAGTTGTGCGTGATTTGTTCAGTCTATGAAATTCAGGCATTTTATCAGCCCCTTTCCGTCCTGCATTTTTACTTCTTTTTCTGCATATATTAGTTTTGAGAAACCGCCCTTATATCTGCTCCAACAGCCCTCAGGGTGTTTTCAATATCTTCATATCCACGATAAATGTAGTTGGCATTACCGATTTTGGTTGTACCTTCAGCAAAAAGTCCCGATACAATCATTGCCGCTCCGCCTCTTAAATCCGTTGCCATAAGCTCTGCACCCGAAAGACGGTCAGTGCCCTCAACTACGGCAACCCGTCCCTCTACACTTATTTTAGCGCCAAGACGTATCAGCTCACTTACATGTCTGTAACGATTTTCAAAGATTGTTTCCACAAAAATCGACGTGCCTTTTATAGCTGTACAAAGAGCCATAAGTACAGGCTGTGCGTCGGTGGGGAAACCCGGATGTGCTGCGGTACGTATAGTTGGCGGAGCCTTCAGGCTTTTTCTTGCATTAAGATAAATCGAATCTCTGCCAAAGCTGTAAATACTGCACCCTGTCTGCTCCAGCACTGATAAAACAGGCTGTAATGACCTGTAATCCGCCGCTGTCAGCACCAGTTCACCTCTTGTTATTGCACCGCAGCAAAGGTAGGTTGCCGCTGCGATACGGTCAGGCATAATAGTATATTCACAGCCGTAAAGCTCCTTAACTCCCTCAATAACTATAAGCTCTGTACCTGCTCCCTTTATCCGTGCGCCGCAGCGGATAAGAAAGTCTGCAAGGTCAGTTATTTCAGGCTCCCTTGCGGCATTATGTATCTCTGTAACGCCCTCTGCAAGTACGGCAGCAAGAATAATATTCTCTGTCGCTCCCACCGAAGGGAGAGGCAGTTGAATTTTCGCTCCGCACAGCTTTTCAGCACGGCAGATAAGGTAGCCATGCTCATCACGGACATTAACTCCCATTTTTTTGAAGGCTGCGATATGAAAATCAATAGGTCTTGCCCCTATCTCACAGCCGCCGGGAAAACTAAGACGGCATTGCCCCATTCTGCCCAACAGCGAACCTGAGAAAATAACCGAAGAACGCATTTCTCTCATAAGCCCTGCAGGGATTTCCGTTGTTGTGATTGCCGAAGGGTTAATGGTGACACCATTTCCTTCACGTCTGCAGCCACAGCCTAAAACAGTAAGAATACGCATTGCCGCGTCACAGTCGGTAAGCTTAGGGCAGTTATATAGGGTAACTTGGGTTTTGCAAAGCACTGCCGCCGCCAAAATGGGAAGGGCGCTGTTCTTCGCCCCCTGAATCCTTATTTCTCCCTCAAGACGTTTACCGCCCCGAATGGATATTGCCTGACGAGATGACATATTATCACCCTTTCCGTGTAGTTTCCCGCCCGATTGACGAACGGTACTACACAATATGCGAAAAGGGTGTTTTTTGTTCAGTTATTATTTTATTAAATCCAGTATGTGACTTACAATTACATCTGCTGCGTTGGTTGTACCTATTTTTGCGGCATTCTCTTCCATTTCTCTTATTCTGTCAGGATTTTGTACAAGCTCTGTTACAAGCTGTTTTAACTTAGTTTTTTCTAAATCCTTATCCTCTATAAGTATTGCTGCACCTGAATCAACCATTGAAAGTGCGTTGTAATACTGATGATTTTCCGCTGCCTGAGGGAATGGGATAAGTATAGACGCTCTGCCGATTGCCTTAAGCTCCGTCAGTGTCATTGCTCCCGCACGGGAAACAATAATATCCGCCGCACACATACAGGTGTACATATTGTCGATATATTCCTTAAGTATCATACGGTCAGTGCGTTTCACCTGCTCACGCTCCATAAGTGAATCGAACATTTCACGTCCGTTTCCGCCGTAACCATGAATGTGGTTTATGCCACCAACCTCATTTTCCCATTTAAGCAGTTCAACAACCGCCTCTGTTATCTTATTTGCACCAAGTGAGCCACCGAAAGAAAGGATTGTTATTCCGTCCTTTAATCCAAGTCTTTTTCTCGCCTCTGCTCTGTCCTCTATAGGGATATTATTACGCAGAGGGTTTCCTGTAACAATAGCATTTTCTTGTACGGGCAGACGTTTCACCGCCGCCTCATCAACTACAAACACCTTATCCACATTTTTAGAAAGCAGCTTTGTAGTCATACCGGGCAGGGAATTACTTTCATGGGTTACGGTTTTAATACCCAGCCTTGCCGCACTAAGTAATATAGGCGCGGAAACATATCCGCCTGTCCCGATAACCACATCGGGCTTAAATTCCTTAAGCAGCTTTTTGGCATTACTCCTTGCATTTATGTAGTAATATGCTGCCTTTACGTTTCTGATAAGGTTATTTACCGATATTTTTCTCTGCAATCCTGCCATTTTAAAGGCACGGAAATTATACCCTGCCTTTTTTACAAGAGTAGCCTCCATGCCGTCAGGAGCCCCCACAAAAAGAATATCACTTTCGGGGAAAAGAAATTTTATTTTATCAGCAATGGCAAGAGCGGGATTTATATGTCCCGCTGTGCCACCTGCCGCAAGAATTACCCGCATTAATCCATTGCCGCCTTTCGTGAAATATTAAGTACAATGCCCATTTCTCCAAGCTGTACAATAAGCGCTGTACCGCCGTAGCTGATAAAGGGCAGGGAAATACCTGTATTAGGCACTGCGTTTGTTACAACGGCAATATTTAAAAGCGCCTGAAGTGTAATCTGTACCACAATTCCCGCACAAAGAAGAGTGCCGAATTTGTCGGGAGCCGCTGACGCAATATAAAAGCCTCTTACAAGGAACACTATAAACAGCAGAATAACCGCCATTGCACCTACAAAGCCTAATTCCTCACAGATAACGGCAAAAATAAAATCGTTCTGCGTAACGGGGAGATAACCGTATTTCTGACGGGAGTTGCCAAGTCCTAACCCGAACATTCCTCCCGAGCCTATAGTTACAAGGGATTGATAGGTTTGGTGAGTTTTATCAAGAATATCTGCCTCAGGGTTTTCAAAGCTTAAAAGTCGGGTTGTTACATAGTCAAAGCCGATTTCAGGGAACACCTTTACGATGAGGAAACCGCCGACAAGCAGTGCAACACCAATAAGAGCCAAAAATCTCCAGCTTGTGCCACCTATTGTCAGCATAGCGATAGAAGTAAAAAGAATAATTACTGTACAAGAAAGGTGAGGCTGCAAAATAACCAACAGACAGGCTGCGCCGAATCTTATGCAGACAGGCACAAAGCCATGCCAAAAGTCCCCGCGTTTATCGTAATTCCGGTGCATATATTCGGCTATTACCATTATGGTGACGACTTTCAGAATTTCCGACGGTTGGAACTGAACACCGAAAATTTCAATCCAGCGTTCCGCACCACCGACGGTTACACCCATTATCATAACCAGCAGCATAAGCGCAATAGAACCGCCTATGGCAACCGTCAATATGAATTTATTCATATAAAGATGATAGTCAATAAACGAAAGGACTATCATTAAGCCAAAACCTAAAAGAGTAAAGAAAAGCTGTTTCTTTATGTAGAAAAGGCTGTCGTCTTCTGTAGCCTTTGCTGTTACATAACTTGCTGAAAACAGCATTACAAGACCAAATGCAAGAAGAATAATGATTATAATAAAGAATGAAAAGTCAAACTTCTGCGGAATTGCAAAGTTTACAAAGCTTTTCATATCAGGTCTGTCTGCTTTAGAAAGACCAAGCCTACTGCGTTTTGATGTCTGAGCGGGTGTATTATCAGAATTGTTTACAGCAGTTGTTCGTTTAGGGTTTCTTCTTACTGCTGTTTTCTGAGGATTATTTCTTGTCTGAGAGGGTTTTCTGTTGTTTGCGGCACTTCTGCGAACAGGTGCAGCCTTTTGTCTGCTCTGCTCATTTCTGCGTCTTGGCGCAGTTCTTTGCCTGTTCTGAGCAGTCTGACCCTGTTCCTCACCGTTTTGCTGAGCAGTGCCAAATTCAAAAATTTCCATTGTTCCTCCTTCCTTGAAATAAAGGGAGAATTAAAGTCCATTTGTTAGCAGCACTGAAACAACTCCTGCTGCTGCGCCTATAAGTGAGAATACAATAACGATTTTTACTTCTTTCCAGCCTCATATTTCAAAGCTGTGATGAATAGGTGTCATTTTGAAAAGACGTTTGCCGTGTGTGACCTTGAAATATATCATCTGAATAAGTACAGTGAGTGCCTCCCAAATGTATACGGCTGAGGCAATTACCATAAGCACTTCCGCATTTGCGCCGATACCAAGTGCCGCTACAATACCGCCGAAGAACAAGGAGCCCACATCACCCATAAATACCTTTGCAGGGTGGAAATTCCAGATAAGGAAACCTAAGCAGCCTCCCGCCGTCGCCGCCGCAAGTACGGTAAGACCAAGAGAATTAAGCATTACCGTAATAATGATAAATACAACAGCGTATACAAATGTAACGCCGCTGCAAAGTCCGTCAACACCGTCAGTAAGGTTTACCGCATTTACAAGATAGAGGATTGCAAGACCCATTATGATATAGTAAAAATACCAAAGGTCAAGTCCGCCCAAAAAGGGGATATTTATAACAGTAGAGGTATTTCCTGCAAGAATACGCACTGTAAAGTACGCGGCAATTACCATTACCTGCAGTACTATCTTCTGCATAGGGGTAAGTCCCTCATTCTGTTTTTTCTTCACCTTTATAAAGTCGTCAATAAAACCGATTGCACCAAAAAGCAGTGCCATTATAAAGCCTGAAACAGCATTGACAATGTTCATGGTATCTGTAGCCTGTGTTGTCAACAAGCCTTTCGCAAACAACACACCCATTCCCGCAATAAAAGCAGCGGTAATACCAATAATGAACATAATTCCACCCATTGTAGGTGTGCCTTGCTTATCCTTCTTGTGCCATACAGGTCCTATATCCAGGATTGTCTGCCCGAATTTAAGCTTACGGAGTATGGGGATAAATACAAATCCCATTAATCCCGTTACAATAAGAGCAATTATTCCAGTTATGAATATTGTCAAAAACATAATTTATACCGTTCCTTATTTTAAATCTTTTGTCAGCTCTTTTATTATATCGTGTTCGCTGAATGGCATATAATCATCACCGATAACCTGATAGTTTTCGTGACCCTTACCGCAAAGTGCTATTACGTCCCCTTCTTCTGCCATATCTACAGCGATTTTTATTGCCTCATATCTGTCTGTGACAGCTTTTGCCTTCGCTTTATTCTCAAAGCCCTCAAGCACCATATCTATTATAGCGTCAGGGTCCTCAAAACGAGGATTATCCGAAGTAACAACCCCAATATCTGCGTATTCTTCTACACATTCGCCCATTGCTTTTCGTTTTCCTGCGTCACGTTCACCCGCCGCCCCGAATACAACAATAAGGCGGTTTTTTACAAACTCTTTTAATGTAGAAAGAATTTTGCGCAGTCCGTCCTCAGTATGAGCATAATCACAGATTACGGTAAACTTGCCGTCATAAAGCACCTCTGACCTGCCGCAAACTCCCTTTACGGTAGAAAGCGCAGCCGTTACCTCACCTATATCAATTCCCGCACAGCAACAGGCTGCCGCAGCACAAAGAGAATTTTCAACATTAAACCTGCCGGGCATTGCAAAAGAAACAGGGTAGGATTTTTCGTCCTTCTGTGAGGAAAGCCAATAAGAAACTCCCCCTGCCTTAAGCTTTATATTAACACTGAAAAAGTCAGCTAAATCATCTGAACGGACAGAAACCAGCTTTATGCCTGATTTCGCTGTAGAAAGCTCTTCATAAAGCCGTTTTCCCCATTTATCCCCTGTGTTTATAACACCATAATCACAGCATTTGAATAATGAGCGCTTGGCTTTATAGTAATTTTCCATTGTACCGTGCCAATCAAGATGGTCCTGCGTAAGATTTGTAAAAATTCCGCAGACAAAACGCTCACCTGTAAAGCGGTGCTGTGACAATGCCTGTGATGACGCTTCCATTACGCAATATTCTGCGCCATTATCCGCCATTTCCCTGAAATAACGATATAAATCCATCTGATAGGGGGTAGTAAGATGAGCCTCATATACCTTTCCGCAGACATCATAGCCTGATGTACCGATATATCCGCATTTATGCCCTGTGGAATTTAAAATATGCTGAATTATATTTGCAGTGGTGGTTTTTCCGTTAGTGCCGGTTGCCGCTATCATTTTAAGGGATTTTGTAGGGTTTCCATAATAGCGGGAGGCTAGTACGCTGTAGTATTCACGGCTGTTTTTTACAATAATCTGCTGTGAAAGCCCCAAATCACGTTCAACAACTACCGCCGCTGCACCCTTTTCCAACATTTCGGCACAAGCGGAGTGTCCGTCAAAATTTCTGCCTGTTATGGCAACAAAAATATCTCCCTTTTCAACCTTGCGGGTATCATCGGTAACAGTGCCGATTTCCATATCGGTAACACTGCCCCTTTCCTCAGGGCATACAATGTCGAATAATTTCACGAACTCACCGCCAATCCTTTATTTTTTAACCAATATCACCGCTAACCATAAAGGTTACGTTGACAACTGTACCTCGACTGACTTCCTCACCCGCCTCTACAGACTGATAGGACGCAGTAGCACCGGCATTATTAACCGCACCACCGTCAAGGGATATATTAAGCCCTGCGTTTACAAGACGCAGATTTGCTTGTTCAACCGTAAGACCAATAACATTAGGCACTGTCACCTTTTCTTCTTCAGCACCCATCATATAGACTATAACTGTACCGTCACGGGGAATGTTTGAGGCAGCCAAAGGAATTGTATAATCAACTATACCTACTGACTCATCACCTACGATTTCATACTTAAGACCGCTTTCGTTAAGCTTTGCCATTGCGTCAAGTATAGCAAAATCATATACATAAGGCACTGTTACATTCTGCTGTGCCAACTCTTCCGCTGTATACTGCGGATAAACGTTAAGATATTCAAGACATTCACTGAATACGGCAGATACGGTAGGTGCCGCTACAGCAGAGCCGTAGTAGGACGCACCCAAAGGTTCGTCAACGCATACCAGCATTATATATTCAGGGTCATTTGCAGGAGTAAAGGCGCAGAATGAACCTACATAACGCATGTTTCCCTCGCCGTATTCGTCCAGTTTCTGCGATGTACCGGACTTTCCGCCGATTCGGTAGCCTGAAATGTAAGCATTTGTACCGCCGTTAGCGGTTACGATATTTTCCGTAATCTGACGCATAAGTTCGGAGGTTTCCTCGCTTATTACCTGACGCTTTATAGTAGTTTCGGCTGTCTTTATAACGTTACCGTCACTGTCAATAATACGGTCAACAACGTAAGGTTTAACAAGATAACCGCCGTTTACTGCCGCCGCATAAGCACAAATCATCTGTATAGGGGTAATTTTATTTGTCTGTCCGAAAGAGGAAGACGCAAGTTCAACCACACCCATTCTTTCATAAGGCATATAAAGAGGGGACGCCTCACCGGGCAGGTCAATGCCGGTTTTTTCAGAAAAGCCGAATGCCTCAAAATAATTGCAGAAAAGCTCTCTGCCAAGCTTTAAACCTATATCCACGAATGCAGGGTTACAAGAAGCGGTAATTGCGCTTTGTAAATCAACAGTACCGTGACCGATAGGGCTCCAGCAGTGGAATTTCGTATCGGCAACAGTTACTTCGTAGTAGCAGTTAAAGGTGGAATTTATATTTATTACCTCTTCTTCCAAAGCAGAGGCGCAGGTTATTACCTTGAATACAGAGCCGGGAAAATAAAGCTCGGAGATTGCCTTATTCTTCCACTGAGTTTCACGCATGGCAGCCTCAGTTTCTTCCAATTCTTTCTGAATAAGCTCATTGATTGCGTCTTGGTCAGTCATACTACCTGCCGCATAGTCCATTATTAAATCCTGTTCTAAATCAATAAGCGCCTGTTTATCATAATCGGACAACTCGGAAGGGTTGTTTAAATCATAAGCAGAGGCGGTTGCCATAGCTACGATTGCTCCTGTTTTCGCGTGCATTACTATACCCGTTGCACGGTTAGCAACCTTGTGCTGTGAAAGAGTTGTTTCAAGATTTTTTTCAAGATAGTGCTGTACAACCTCATCTATAGTCAGAATAAGGCTGTTACCGTCACTTGCCTCATAGCGCTTTTCATAGTCATAAGGCATTGCCTCGCCGCTACGTGACAGAGCAGTTTCCACAAGACCGTCAACGCCCTTAAGATAATCGTCATAGTAAGCCTCTAAGCCATATACACCGTCGTTTTCACTGTTAATGAAACCGATAACGCTAGAGGCTAAAGAGCCGTTGGGGTAATAACGTTTACTGTTTTCAACAAGGCGCACTGAGAATGTATTTATCTCGTCCTCTATAATAAATGCCTGTATTCTTTCGTAGGTTTCACGGCTGATTTTTCTTGCAATTGTGTAATAATGGGTGTCCTTTTCCATTATTATATTTAAAAGCTCGTTATAGTCGTATTTAAGAATGTTAGAGAGCTTTCTTGCCACAAGCTCAACCTTTTCCTTTTTCAAAGGCTTGTCAAATTCAAAGCCCATTTCTCCCTCTATAGCTAAAATCTGCAAGGGGTCAATGATTACGTCCCACACCGTTGTACTCTGCGCAAGAATTTTACCGTTGCGGTCATAAATAGTGCCTCGATTTGCATTTATGGTAAAACGCTCAATCTGCTGCTCATTTGCTTTTGAGCGGTAATATTCTGATTTCACAACAGCAACATTATACAGCGTAAATACTATGTAAGCAGTGAATACAAGCAGTACTGCAAATACACCGAAAAACATACGCTGTCTCATACTGTCTGTAGGGGCTGTAGACACTGTTTTATTGCTGTCAGGCATTTTTTTCTGTGCCATTATACCTTCCTTTCGCCGATTGGGTTTATATATAAATATGACGATACGGGCGATTATCCATAACGCAGGACACGCCCGTAATACAATATATTAGATTAAAAGCCCAGATATTCCAGAACATCATAGAACCAGTCCTTAATAGAAACGAAAATATTCGCCTCTGTTTCAGCAACTTCAGTCATTTGTTCTGTATTAAGGGTTACGAAATTTATCTGATTATTCTGCGTTTTCTGAAGTCCAAGTTCGGTTGCGGCAATACTTTCAACATTATCCAGCGTTACCATACTGTCAAGCTCCGCATTAAGACGTGCATTCTCACGCTGCTCTGTATCAAGCTCAGTTTTTACCTCGCTTATCATTACGGCATACTCTGCAAGTTCAACCTTACTGTAAAGAATAGAAAAGGCAATAGCAATACAAGCCACCGCAGCCGCAACAATAGTAAACGCATTACCGTTACGTGCAACCGCCTTTTTCTCTGTAATCTTTATTTTGTTTTTCTCACGCTTTTGCTCCTTCTTGCGTTCAAGTTCTTCATCAACATCGAACAGCGACAGGTCATAAGCTAAATTTGTGTTATCGTTGTACATTTAATTACTTCCTTTAAATCTTTTCAAGCACTCTGAGTTTTGCACTTCTGCTGCGCGGGTTTTCGGATAACTCGTCATCATCTGCCACTATAGGCTTACGATTTACAAGCGCCGCTTTAGGCGTGTTCCCGCAAACACAAACAGGAAAATCCTTAGGGCAGGTACACCCTTCAGTAAGTTCCTTAAAACGCTGCTTTACTATTCTGTCCTCAAGGGAGTGGAAGGTGATAACCGAAATTCTTCCACCCGGATTAAGCAGCTCAAATATATCGTCAAGTGCTGTTTTCAGCACATCAAGTTCATGGTTTACTTCAATTCTTATTGCTTGAAAGGTTTTACGGCAGGGATTTTTTTCCCGTCTTACCTTTAAAGGCACATTATTTCTTATAATTTCAGCAAGTTCACCTGTTGTCTTTATAGGAGCAACCGCCCTTGCTTTTTCTATTCCTTTTACAATGCCACGTGCAAACTTTTCTTCACCATAGTTAAATAAAATATGTTCAAGTTCAGACGCACTATATTCATTAACTACATCGTAAGCGCTCATTCCCTCGCCGCTCATTCTCATATCAAGAGGAGCGTCCTCATGGAATGAAAAACCTCTTTCTGCGTTATCAAGCTGATATGAAGAAACACCTAAATCAAGCATTGCTCCATCAATATGGTCAATGCCTATCTCGCTGAGAGATTCACGAATGGTACAGAAATTTCTGTTAATAAATGTGGGATTGTAGCCTTCCAGACGCTTTGTAGCTGCGGCAATTGCCTCTTTATCCTGGTCAAAACAGATAAGTCTGTTTGTTTCGTCCATTCTTTTAGCCGCCTCTAAACTGTGACCACCGCCTCCGGCTGTGCAGTCTACATAAATTCCGCCCGGCTTTATATTCAAGCCGTCAACCGTTTGGGTCAGCAGCACTGATTTATGCACAAATTCCATATTATAAATCTAGCTCCATAGCAACACTTGCAAGGTCCATTGTATCCTGCTCGGCATTAAGCTTATCCCACTTTGCCTTATCCCATATTTCCGCACGGCCCTCAAGACCTACGATAACAATATCTGTTTCAAGACCTGCGTACTCACGCAGAGGGGCGGGAATAAGCACTCGTCCCTGCTTATCGGGTTCAATTTCAAAGGCACTGCCGAAAAGGAAACGCTGAATAGAGGCTGTTTTTGTCTGCGGCATTTCCTTAATCTTCTGTACAAGGTTACCCCAGTCGTCAGTTGAATATACCTTTATACATTCCGCACCTATGGTTTTGGAAATGATAAAGCTGGTGCCGAATTCTTCACGCAGTTTTACAGGGAAGTTCATTCTACCCTTTGCGTCAAGTGTACTTTTAAATTCGCCTCGCAACTCTATCCCTCCTTTTCATAGATGTGGTTTTCAACACTTTCAACATTGTTAAAAATTTTTCAACCCGTTTTTAACTGTTAATTGTTGAAAACTTCGTGGAAAATGTTAAAAAGTGAACTTTTTGCCAAAAAAGTGGCCAAATTACCACTTTATGATTATTATACTACACCAATGTTCAAAAATCAAGTGTGTTTTGATTTTTCTCAGGGGAAATTTAAGAAAAAATTAGGTGCCGTTTTTGTGAAATTCAAACAAAAAAAGAACTCCCATATTGAGAGTTCTGTCAAATTTTGGTTTAATTTTACATTTTGTAGAGTTTTTGGCAGTGGAAAATTGCCGGTGGTAATTTTTCCCACTTTTTAAGCAACAGGTCTTGCTGAGTTTAAAATTTCGTAGATTTCTTCAACTGTCTGTACACTAATCAATAATGTGTTTATGGTATTCAAGTCAGATTTGCTATATAATTCCAGTGTGCCACGATATACTATCGCATCATTTTCAGCTATTTGATTTATATGAACAAAACCGCAGATTTCTTCGTTTTCATATAAGTAAACCTGTCCCCACTGAGGTATAATCTGCTTAATCACACCTGTAACTGCGTATGCAACGCCCTGTTCAAGGTCCCAAAAGCTATAGTCCTCCTCGTCCAGCATATAAACGCACTTATAAGTTGTATAGGCTGTATCGGGAAAACCGTTGCCTATCTTTTCAAAGCCTCTTTTAACTGAATCCGCGCTGATACGCACTCCGACATCATAGTTTTTCAGATTTTCCTCAGCTAAAAGATTCATATATGACCCATCTTCGGGTTCCATTAATATTACACTGGCTTTCTCATCTTTACCGTACATCTGAGCCTTCAGCTCACCTAAATCTTTTTGAATATAATCATCAGGAATTGTTACAGCAATCTTACCGTTGCTTATCTCCACTGTGTTGTCGGTTTTTATGTCGTAGTGGGTGAACGGCGGAGCGCTTTCACCGATATTCAGCAGCTTATCAACCGTCATGGACAGCAGTATGCGGGGCAGAAGAATACCTATGGCAAAATACCCCACAAGCAGCACTACCGCAACAATTATTACAATAGTTATGTTCTTTTTCTTTGTCATTTTGTTCCTCTTTTCGGATTGTATGCACAAAAATCGTGTTTTTTCATCAACATTTCGTATATTTCCAATTTATTTTTACAATCAGTAAATCTTTTCGCCAAGATTTTCTGCAATTTCATCAATTACAATCTTGCCGTCTGCACCTATAAGGGGTGTGAATGTGGGGTGGTCACTGCCGCCAATAAGAACATAGTTTACGCCTGTTTCGTTATCAACCACAACCGCTGTATAATATAAACCCATGCCTGACAAATATTGTTCACTTTTTATTCTGAATCTGTCAGGTTTCTTTTCTTCTTTACTAAATAATCCCATTGTTTTTTTACTCCTTTTTATAAACAAATTGTTATTTTTTGACTTGTTTTTACAATTAGTAAATCTTTTCGCCAAGATTTTCTGCGATTTCATCTACAACGACTTTACCGTCTGCCCCCAAAAGAGGTACAATTGTAAATTCGCCGTTGACAGCAGCCTGTGAAAAAATATAATTCACACCTGTTTCGGTATCAACCATAACGCTGATTGCTCCTAAACCATAACCCTGTGAATATTTCTGCACAAATCTGTCAGGTTTCTTTTCTTCTTTACTGAATAAGCCCATTTTCTTTTCCTCCTTAAAATATTTTTATAATTTTTCTGCCAATTCATCTATCAGCACCAACAATGCTGTACGCACCTCGCGGCTTTTAAAAATGCCTCTGTCGGCTGCCTCCTGTGCCTTCTTTGCGTAACCAAGCGCCTCGCGCGGATTATCGCAGCTTTTTGCTGCCTCAAGATATGCACGGGCTAAAATTGCATTAGCCTCATCATAAATTACACTTTCCTTCTGAATAAACTGCTCGGCTAACTGAGCAGCGGTGATATATTCCTCTCTCTTATAAGCACTTTTCATTTTTATAAGTGCCTCAAAATCTGCATTCACCGTTTCCTCGCTTGTATCGTATGTTTCAAGCTCATCAGGTAACAGATAATTTACAGGGAGCTGCAGCACCTTTGCTAAATAAGTCAGAGTTTTTACAGAAGGGTTTGCGGTTCCGCTTTCAATCTGACTCAGCATATTTCTTGTTATAAAATCGCCGACAACGTCAGATTGAGTCATTTTACGTGCAAGACGTGCCTCTTTTATTCGTTTTCCAAGTTCAACTGAATTCAATTTCTTTCTCCTTTCCATAAAGTTTGGTAAATAGCGTGTAAAAAATGATATTTAAAGAGCTTTTCTGTATAGTAAATTTAATTTACATTCAGTTTAACATGAATTGAAATAAAAATCAAGAGGTTTTAGTAAATTTAATTTAACTTTTACTGTTTTTGTAATTTCTGCACAAAGAGAAATACCGAAAATATGCAAAAATAACAATTTTCAGATTTAGCATAGAAAAGTATTGACATCTGACGAAAATGTGCTATAATTATGGTAAATGATATTTACAAGAGCCGTTAAAACTACTGATTTAAAGTGAAAGGCGGT
>JAZUOE010000258.1:0-12583 GCA_045604505.1 Ruminiclostridium sp.
TATCATATCTTCACAAAAAACGCAATACCTAATTAGAATATTTTACCAAAACACCTTTTTACCAAAAACATTCCCCGTCTGCCTAAACAAACGGGGATAAAGTTTATTTAATAAAGACTCCCATAAGTTCCACAAGCTCTGTAATCTGCACCTTCAACATCCTTTGTACCGAATGCTGTCCAGGCGTGAGGTCTGAAGATTCTTCCCTCTGCCACATTGTGCATAGAAACAGGGATTCTGAGCATTGATGCGAGTGTAATAAGGTCATCGCCTATGTGACCGTAAACGAACGCACCGTGATTTGCACCCCAGTTAGCCATAACTGTATAAACGTCCTTACAAGCATCATTGTTGCAGATAGGAGCAAACCATGTTGAGGGCCATGTGGGGTCAGTTCTGTCAAGAAGTGTCTTGTTCACATCTTCAGGCAGTTCAACTGTATAACCCTCTACAATCTGAATTGTAGGGCCTAAATTCTTTACGTAGTTCACTCTTGCAAATGTACAGGGCATAACTCCCTTTGTGGAATAGCTGGATGAGAATCCGCCGCCTCTGAAATAACCAAGATTTGCGCAGCACCACTTTGTGTTGTCAAGACAAGCCTTGATGTCAGCGTCAGTCATATCCCACCAGTTCTTCATTATATTCTCACCGTCTTCGTTTGTAACAGCACCTGTGCCATCGAGAGCAGCCGCACCGCTGTTGATAAGATGAATAAAGCCGTTCTGAGCAACACCTTCAGGTTTCCAGCCGGTAACTCTTTCAACTGCTGCAGGTGACCAGTAAGTTCTTACATCTGCAAATACAGCAGCCTTGCTTGTAAGCTGGTGAAGGAGAAGAAGTGTAACACCGTTAAGACCATCATTTTCAGTTGCGAAAGGCATTGGCTCACGCTTACCATTCCAGTCGAAAGTAGAGTTAAGAATAGCCTCGCTAAAGTCTGCATTAGGCATAAAGTCTGTCCAGTTTCTCTGTCCCTGAAAACCGCCAAGAATTGCATTCTTGCCCTTCGATTCTTCTAACCAGCCCATTTCCTCAAGCTTTTTGTTGCCGTGCATAATATCCATGAAAATGCAGGTCATCTTTGCGATAAACTTCCAGTTTTCTTCCTTTTCTTCGTCAGTAAGGAAAGTACGCTGATAGAACATACCGTCAGTAGGATTAATATCCTTACCTTCCTTGCAGTTTTCCTTTATCCATGCAAGAGCCTTTTCATATTCAGCCTCATCGTAAATGCCAAGCTTTTCACGGCGGATAATTTCGGACATATCTACCCATTCAACGTGCATTCCAAGATAAGAACGGAAGAAATCTTCGTTGCAGTAAGAACCTGCAATACCCATAGAAACCGCACCGATATTTACATAGCTCTTGTTTCTGATATCACCGATAGCAATTGCACATCTTGCAAATCTGAGCATTTTTTCAGCTACATCATCAGGAATTTCTGTATCACCGATGTCCTTTACGTCGTGACCATAAATAGAATAGCAAGGCATACCTATCTGAGCGTAGGCAGACATAGCGGCAGCAAGGAATACTGCGCCGGGACGTTCTGTGCCGTTAAAGCCCCAGATTGCCTTAATTGTGTTGGGGTCCTCGTCAATAACCTGTGTTACATAGCACCAACAGGGAGAAACTGTGAGGGTTGCTACAACATTTTCCTTTGAGAATTTTTCACGACAAGCTGCACTTTCAGCAACGCCGCCGATTGTTGTGTCGGCAATAACACACTCTACAGGCTCACCACTTGCATGACGCACATTCTTTGTGATGAAATCAGCAGCAGCCTTAGCAAGTTCCATCGTCTGAACCTCAAGGCTTTCTCTGATGCCGAATTGTCTGCCGTCAATAACTGGTCTGATACCGATTTTAGCTAACATAATTCATTTTCCTTTCCATTTTTAAAGCAACCGTTAAAACGATTACATAAATTCATTTATCATTATAACAAAAAAACAGCAAAAAATCAATAGTTTTTTACTGTTTTTTAACAAACATTCACAGATTGACAATCACATATTTCAGTGATATAATCACTACAAAGGAAGTGATTTTATGGCAAAATACGAATTCGGCATTATGGAAAATGCACCTGTAAAAGGCATAAGGTATGATGAATACAACCCCGAAATGTACCCTCGCCTTATATCTGTAATTGATGATGATTTCGACCCATATCTTACAGCCTTCAAGGGCGAAATTTACTGGCATACTCTTGATGTCAGAGGGGAAGGAATTGCTATGGCGGGAATCAATCTTATCCCACCTTCCACATCAACAGAGATTGCTGAAATAATTAAAGGTAACTACGAGCTTTACGAATTGTATAAATTGCTGCTGACTGCCGTAAAAGAAGATAAATTCGTTATACTGTTCGGACTATAAACAAAAGCGGGAATAAATGATATGCACCACTACCCTGTGGTATATCATTTACTCCCGCATTTTTTATGAATTAAAATTCATAACAGAAAGAATAATCAGCACCAGCGAAACAACCGTACAAAAGATAAAAATCCCGATATTCTTCCCGTTACCCTTATCCTTTACCTCTTCCTCAGTAAAAAAGTGAGCAGGATTCGCTGTCTTGTAGTAAATAACAAATTCCCCTTCATACTCATCGGGCAGAGTCTTTTTATATTCCTTTCCGTTGACAGTATACGAGATTATTTTTTCGTAACAATCCACATACTGAGGCTTTGCTCTTGTCACAGAAGGTCGGGGTATTTTCTGATATAGATGTCTGTCAATTACCTTTGCAGTTGTCTTAGCCCACTTTTTTGATTTTGATACATCAGGCGCCAAAAAGCCGTTGTATATACCTATTGCTAACACCCCTGCAGCTGCAATAATCATTGCAACACCAAAAATAATTCTTATAATATCTTCCATAGTCATTACGGCAGTTCTCCTTTCATTGCCTTTTCCAAATCACGGTACAGCTCTAATTTTGTAGTTTCAAAAATAGGATTGCTTTTATCAATTTTAGCCTTTGCGCTTTCTGCAGCAATTGCAGACATATTTTCATTTTTCATCATCTTGTATATATAAACAAGGAGAATGTAAAAATTTACTGTATAATCACTATCCCCTGTTTCTATAAGAACACGGCAGGTCTGCAATGCTCTTTCATACCGTCCCGCAAGGCAATCTGCTGTTGCCGTCATAAGGTCAAGACCCTCATAACTTCTTTTATGAATGAATTTCATTTTTCTTTGACCGATAAACTGCTGATTCTGACGCCATATATCATCTGCAAGTGCTGAATCTCCCATAGCAATAGCCGTGTTCATATAAACAAAAAGATAGGATATTCTAAGCGCTATATCAGATTCAGGCACATTCAGAGAATTAAGCACTGCAAGAGCGGATTTATAATCACCAAGCTGCTGATAAATTTCCGCAAACTCTATGTAATTTGCCTTATTTAAGCCCTTTCCCTTTATAAATTTATATTCGTAAGCATAAAAATATTCAAGGCAAAAACCCTTTTCATTGCGGATTTTATATACGCTGTATTTTGGTATCAGCATTATGGCAATAACCAAAAATCCGCAAAAAAGTCCCTGCAGCAGCGGTACAAGCAAATATTTAAAAATAATCATTAAAACAGGCACATCTTCCGCTATAAAAATAGCCGCTACCGCAACTGTGCAGTTTATAATAACTATTACAAGCAGAATTTTCCATATAGTTTTCACTGCCGACGCCATTGCCGATATGCAACATCTTAATACAAACCTCATTTGTACCTCCCCTATATAGGTAAAACCCCATTAAGAACCTTTTCTCTGTCTTTTATAAGAATATTTCTATCTGAATCATAGAAAAATCTGCATTTTTTAAAACGTTTATCCCATAAGTTCAACGCCTCTGATAATTCCTTTTCCATTCCGAAGTGCTTTAAAAGATATATCAGAATAGCTATAATATCAATGTTGACTTCTTTATTTGCCTTGAACCATGAGCTGTTCATATAATTTATACAGGTTTCATACGCACGTTCATAACGTCCTGCTGCGCAATCTACAATCACCATTGCATGATACATTAAAGTCGTGTTTGTTCCAAAATAAGGCTTATTCATGTTGGTAATTATAAAACCCTGATTATCCGTCCATATTTTATCGGCAAGAGCAGGATTTCCCATTCTTACAGCGGTCAGCATATATACGTGAAGATAAACTGTCATAAGCGTTAAATCAAGCTTTGATGTATCAACACTTTCAAGAACATCAAGTGCCTCCTGCCAATTTCCCATATAGGATAAAGCGTTTGCATAAAAAACGCAGTTGCTGTCAGAATGAGGCTTATTTTTTATATACTTATCTCCATAAGCATATACATATTCGCTGCACATTCCCTTATCATTAAGCAATTTCTGCAGCTTGTAATTCTGCGTAAATTCAAAGCCTGTACAGGCTGCTATAAATATGAAATATATTATAGCACCCCACATAGCAAAAATCAATGGGTCAAGAATATTCTGAGCAGTAAAGCCTTTGAAGGTTGTTATTGCGGTGCCAAGTAAAAAACCGCCAAAAGCAAGAAATACAAGAATAGCTTTACATAAGCGGAATGTATTCCAAAAAATTTTTAATATGTATCTTAATGCAAATTTCATAATTCTCTCCTATTAGAAAACCTGCAAGGGTGCTGCCCCTGCAGGTTTTTTATTATTAACCGAAGTAATCAATACCACCCTTGAACATAGGCTACTTTACTGTCCAAAAGGAAGTTTCTAGAGTTTCGCCACCGCCTGAAATCTTTATAGGATGTTCTCCCTCTTTAGTTTTTCTTCCAACCTTCCAAGTCCAACTTACAATACCATTAGAATCAGAAGTCTTTTTACCTAAACCCTCTGCCGTACTCCAACCTGACGAATACATCACTTTACAAGTGTACTCGGTGTTGGGCTTTCCTTTTATGGTTATGGTTGCAAGAGAATTATTAAAAATAGTGCCGGGAGCCTCTGTTATAACAATACCTTTATATACTTCGTCTACAGAAGTTTTTGTAGTACATTTCTTTGCACTGCTGAACTTACTGTTGGTCACGTCACCATCTGTAATATCACGTGCTTTTATTCTGAAATAATAGGTAGTTCCTTCTTCCAGTTTTTTAACCGTTAAACTTGTTTTTGAAGTAACTCCATATTTTTTATATCCCTTGTTTTTCTGAGTAGAATAATAAATAACATATTTTTCTGCCCCTTCAACTTTATTCCAGGATAATTTAACAGATGATTCAGTTTTTGTCTTTATACTTATCTTAGTTGGCGGGTTTATATCTACCTCACTTGCACTAACAGGAGAAACAAACATCGAAACTGAAAGTACAAATGTCATAAGAATACTTAATAATTTTCTTTTCATAGTAGTTCTCCTTTTAATATATTAACCGAAGTAATCAATACCGCCCTTGAACATAGGCTGTTCCTTCTTACCGTCTACGTTTACGCAGCAGTTGTCGGAGATACGTTCGCTATGACCCATCTTACCGAATACACGGCCGTCAGGAGAAATAATACCCTCAATTGCGCACATGGAGCTGTTGGGGTTGTAGCGTAAATCCATTGTAGGATTGCCGCTGAGGTCAACATACTGTGTAGCAACCTGACCGTTTTCAATAAGCTTTCTGATAACCTCATCACTTGCAACAAAGCGTCCTTCACCGTGAGAAATCGGGATTGTGTAGATTTCATCAACCTTGCAGTGCATGAGCCAAGGAGTCTTGTCTGTACAGATTCTTGTGTTGACAAGCTGTGACTGGTGTCTGCCGATTGTGTTGAAGGTAAGTGTGGGGCTTTCTTCTGTCAGAGGCACAATTTCTCCGAAAGGTACAAGACCAAGCTTGATAAGTGCCTGGAAACCGTTACAGATACCAAGCATAAGACCATCTCTCTTATAGAGCATTTCGTGAACAGCCTCTTTAACCTTAGGATTGCGGAAGAATGCGTTAATAAACTTACCTGAACCCTCAGGCTCGTCACCGCCGCTGAAACCGCCGGGAACAGCAATAATCTGACTCTGCTTGATAAGTTCTGCAAATGCGTCTACAGATTCTTCCATAGTCTTTGCGTCAAGGTTTCTTACTACGAACTGTGTAGAAATACCACCGTAACGGTTGAATGCGTCAGCCATATCGTATTCACCGTTTGTACCCGGAAATGCAGGGATAAGTACACGAGGCTTAGCAATCTTGTTTGCGGGAGCGCAGATATTTGTGCAGCCACCTGTATAGCTGATTTTTTCAGGGTTAGGCATTTTCTTCACTGTATCTCTGAAAATAGGTTCGAGAACAGCGTCCCATTTCTTTTCAAGTTCAGCCATATCAATAACTGTATCGCCGCTGTAAATCTTGTATTCGTCGATTGTTTCACCGATAAGAGTTGCGCCCTCAATATCGTCGTTTGCCTCAATAATGAACGCACCGTAGCAGAGTGAGAATAATTCATCGTCGCTGAGGTTGTTAAGCTTTGCACCAACATGGTTACCAAGAGCCATCTTGAAAATACCTTCAGCAAGGCCGCCGTTTGCGTAAGACCATACAGAGAGAGCCTTACCGTCAGCAATTGCCTTTTCAACAATGGAGAATACCTTCTTAACGCTGTCAAAAACAGGGAGCATATTTTCATCATATTCAGGCTTTACAATATAAATTTTGCTGAAAGGACACTTAAATTCGGCGGAAATAATCTTATCAGCCTTAGCTGTAGAAACAGCGAAGGAAACAAGTGTGGGGGGTACGTCGATATTTTCAAAAGTACCGCTCATAGAGTCCTTACCGCCGATAGCACCGCAGCCTAATTCAAGCTGTGCCTTATATGCGCCAAGAAGTGCGCTGAAAGGCTTACCCCAACGAGAAGGTGTACCCTGTGTTCTTTCAAAATATTCCTGGAATGTGAGCCAACACTTCTTGTACGAACCACCTGCAGCCACAATCTTTGCAATAGATTCAATTACTGCTAACATTGCGCTGTGGTAAGGTGACTGAACTGCAACAGCAGGGTTATAACCCCAGCCCATAAGGGACGCAGTTGTTGTCTTTGCGTCAAGTACGGGGATTTTAGCTGCCATAGCCTGTACAGGAGTCTGCTGTGTTCTGCCGGAGAAGGGCATAAGAACAGTTGCAGCACCGACAGTTGAGTCAAAACGCTGAACAAGCGCTCTCTGTGAGCATACATTAAGGTCAGTAGCAAGTTTTTCCCAGCCCTCTGCTGTATTCTTGTACTCTGTCTTATAGGAAACTGTAGGAGCAGGTACAGAAATTTCTGTATGCTTTTCTGCACCGTTGGAATTTAAGAATTCACGTGAAATATCACAGATTGTCTTATCATTCCAGTTCATTCTGAGTCTGGGTTCAGCCTCTACAACTGCAACAGGAGTTGCCTCAAGGTTTTCAATAGCTGCAAGTTCAATAAACTTTGCTACATCATTCTTGTCAACAACAACTGCCATTCTTTCCTGTGATTCGGAAATTGCAAGTTCTGTACCGTCAAGACCGTCATATTTCTTAGGAACAGCATTAAGATTGATTGTAAGACCGTCAGCAAGTTCCCCGATAGCAACGGAAACACCACCTGCACCGAAGTCGTTACATCTCTTGATTAATGTTGTTGCCTCACGCTTTCTGAATAAACGCTGGAGTTTTCTTTCTATAGGAGCATTACCCTTCTGTACCTCTGCACCGCAGGATTCAAGGGATTCAACGCTGTGTGATTTAGAGGAACCTGTAGCACCGCCGCAGCCGTCACGTCCTGTACGTCCGCCAAGAAGTACAATAATATCACCGGGAGCAGGTCTTTCACGTCTTACGTGGTCAGCGGGAGCAGCCGCAATAACCGCGCCGATTTCCATACGCTTAGCCATATAACCGGGGTGATAGATTTCTGCAACATGACCTGTAGCAAGACCAATCTGGTTACCGTAGGAAGAATAACCTGCAGCAGCAGTTGTGGTAATCTTTCTGGGGGGTAATTTACCCTCGATTGTTTCAGAAACAGGAAGGAGCGGGTCACTTGCGCCTGTTACACGCATAGCCTGATATACATAAGCACGGCCTGAAAGAGGGTCACGGATAGCACCGCCAAGACAGGTTGCCGCACCGCCGAAAGGTTCGATTTCAGTAGGGTGGTTATGTGTTTCGTTCTTGAACATAAGGAGCCATTCTTCGTCCTTACCGTCAACATCAACTGTGATTTTAACAGAACAAGCATTGATTTCTTCACTTTCATCAAGGTCAGGCATAAGTCCGTCTGCCTTAAGCTTTTTAGCAGCAAGTGTAGCAATATCCATAAGGCAAACAGGCTTATTGCCTCTGCCTAATTCTTCACGGTTTACCTTATATTCCTTGTATGTTTCTGCAATGTAAGGAGCCTCAATATCAGCCTTATCAATGATTGTACCGAAGGTTGTGTGACGACAGTGGTCAGACCAATAGGTATCAATCATACGGATTTCAGTGATTGTAGGATTACGGTTTTCGGTTTTGAAATAATCCTGACAGAACTTAATATCGTCGTTGTCCATTGCAAGACCATAGCTCTTTACAAATTCAGCAAGACCGTCCTTGTCTAAATCAAGGAAACCGTCTAAAACGGCAACTTCTGTAGGAATATCATACTTTATTTTAAGTGTTTCGTATTCTTCGTAGCCGCATTCACGGGATTCAACAGCGTTAATAAGGTAGTGCTTAATTTTAGCAAACTCATCATCACTGATATTGCCGCTTAATATGTAGATTTTTGCGTACTTTACTGTAGGCTGGTCGCCCTGACAAAGCATCTGAATACACTGAGCCGCACTGTCTGCTCTCTGGTCAAACTGACCGGGAAGGAATTCTACCGCAAACATACGTTCGCCCTCGCCGATTTCGGGGAGCTTGTAGTAAACATCATCTACAGGGGGTTCAGAAAATACAGTGGGGATTGAACGCTGAAGGTTCTCCTCTGTAATATCCTCAACATCATAGCGGTTTACAATTCTTGCACCTGTAACACCCTCTATACGGAGTGAGGTTTTGAGGTCGGATAAGAGAGCCTCGCCCTCTACCGCGTACTGGGGTTTCTTTTCAACATAAATACGATAAACTGACATTGTACAGTCCTTTCTTCTGCTTTTTATTAATGGCAGAAACTAAATTTTCAGCGGAATAAAAGTGTTTTCCGCATAAAATATCATTTTAATTTTATCATAATTGTCACTATTTGTCAACATAAATTGAAACAGACTTACCGTGTTTTCTGCACAAGTTTTTTCTATATATGCACAATGGCGCTATTGAAAATATAGTTATGGTATGCTATAATTCAATGTACTATAAGAGGAAAGGAATAAACCATGAAAAAGAAAATAGCCGCAATGCTTTTTTGCACCGTACTTTTAAGCGGTTGCACAGGAAATAAGCAAACAGAAACCACAACAACCACTGCCACCACAACCGCCGCTGAAACCGAAAAGGAAGATACTTTCTTCTACATAACATCTGACGGAGAAACAGAGGACGGTTTTTTATATGATACAATCCATGATAACGGTAATGAATATGTAGCTATCAACGGTCATAGCTCTCCCCCTGAAAATATGGTTATTCCCGCTTATATCGACGGCTATCCCGTGCAGTTAATACGCTACGGTGCATTTGACAGAGTGCTGACACTAAAATCTGTTACAATCCCCGATACCGTGCTGACAATTAACCAAGCTTTTTCAAACTGCGAAAATCTTGAAACAATTGAAATTCCCGAAAGCGTTACAGAAATCGAAGGATATGCCTTTGAAAATACTATTTGGCTTGAAAATAAAAAGGCAGAAAATCCTTTTGTAGTAGTAAATAACATACTGATTGACGCATCTCTTATGACAGGCGACATAGTTATCCCCGACAACATTACTGATATTCATAATAGTGCCTTTGCAGACAGTACAATCACCTCAATAACAATCCCTGAGGGTATAGAAATAATTCGCAGCAGCACCTTCTTCCGCTGCGAAAATCTTATAAATGTAAAGCTCCCTTCTACCCTGACATCAATAAATTCAGGTGCTTTTGATAACTGCATTTCTCTTGAATCTATAGATATTCCGCCTTCCGTTACGTGGATAAGCTATAGAGCCTTTAGCGGTTGCGAAAATCTTGCGGATATCACTATACCCGAAAACCTTGATTATCTTGGTGCAAAAGCCTTTGAAAATACAAAATGGCTGAAAAACAGACAGCAGGAAAGCCCTTATGTCATTGTTGATAATATTCTTATAGACGCCACTGCTGTCACAGGAGAAGCGGTAATACCTGATGGGGTTGTGGTGATAGGTGAATATGCCTTCAGTGAAAACGAAAATGTTACAAGTGTAACAATGCCTGATAGTGTAACGGCAATTGAAGAAAGGGCCTTTGATGATTGCATAAACTTAAAAAGCGTGGTATTCTCAAAATCCATTGAAGATATGAGTTACTGTATATTCAGCGGGTGCGAAAAGCTGACGCATCTCAATATTCCTAACGAAATTGACATCACACTTTTTGAAGATGCCTACGGTTATGACGACCCCGAATACACTATAACAGCAGATTATCAAGGCAATATTTGGAATTACGAAAACGGAGAATTTGTCAGCACAGCAACCACAATGGAGAGATAAACTAAACCCCATGAGTTAAACTCATGGGGTTGTTATGTATTATTTTTAATGCTTTTCACTAAGCTTTTCTAGGATTTTTTCCCTAACCGCATTGTAGCACTGATTCAATCGGGTTGAATCCTTCATTTGCAGTACATCTTTTGCTACATTACCAATATTCGGAAACTTCTTATTCTTTTTCGCAAAGTCGTGCATGTAATTGCATATTTCCTTAGTTTTCTGCCTTTCATTGCCATTCAGCCATATTGCTGTTTTAACAAAAAGACAGTAAACAGGTCTTATGTCATTCAATTTTTTGTGGCACTCCTTGTACATGTAGTCGTACATGACCTTCATGTTGAAGTTATAGCGGTTTATTTCGGTTACCTTAATTTCGTTGATAATCTTTCCGATTTTCTCAAGCATTTCACTGCTCTGATTTTCGATATTATTATCAATCAGCATAGCATCCGGCGAACTTTCCGCTGATTCCTCATCAAAGAAATCGTTGAAGTTTTCAGCTCTTCCTTCTTCTATGAGTTTTTCAACCTCTTTATCCTCGTCCATCTCAAGTTCCTCTTCTTCGCCGCCGGATTTTTCTGCCTTATTTAAGGCAGCATCCACCTCGTCGTTAGGACCCTGATAAGACATTGTGCGAGTGTCAACAACAGTGTTTTCGCTTATTATTTTTCTTGCCTTTTGAACATTAATATTTTTGAAAATTCCCTTTTCAATCAGAGAATCACAAACTACTTCCAACATGGCATCTGAACAATGCTCAGCCTTACGTGCGAAAATCTCGAACGACTCTTTATCGATTTTCTTAAGCTTTGCATATCCGCTTTGATTAAAGCTCTCAGAACCGATTTCATCAGCTCTTGCCTCTTTAACTCTTGCGGTCAGGTATTTTTTCGACACACATCTATGAAAATACATAAGAAAACTATTATCTTTCAATTTGCTGCTTTTCTCGTGATTTTCATCATAATTCTTCAGCATCGATTCAAAATTATATTCATATTTACCATTAAGAGTTTCACACACAACTTCAGCTAAAGTGCTGTAATCCTCTATAATTTTTTCATTATTTATGTCTGTAAGTATACCGCCGTAAGCTTTGTATATAAGACGGACCAGTTTACTTTTCTTATCATCAGTTTCGCCGTCGTTTTTATAATCTTCGTATGCTTTCTCGACATTTTTTTCGTAGGTCCAGGTAATATTCTCTTTACCGACATGTTCTGTTTTAAAAGTTTTTACTCCGTACTTTATAATTATCCTAAAATCATTCGCCATCCTGAATACCTCCAAATATATCCAACATTTCGTCAATATTTACGTTACCCATTAAAGACGCACTATGAACAAGCTCCTTAAGTTCATAAAGACATCTTATACTAAATAATTCACCTCCAGTTCTATCATTATGAGCAAATTTTCCATAAATTATATCCTCGATATTGCACTGCGTCGCATTTTCAGCATAAACAAGCGATGCAAAAAGCGAAATTGATGTTACCTTTGAACCATAGGTAACGTCCATGTATACATCTGATAATGGCTTGTACGCGTCACACATTTCTCTGAAAAATTTAATATGTTTTTCTCGGGACTCATTATGAGGGATAAGAATTTCCTTAGATATAGTAATATCCATTCCCTTCTTTGCCCCTAATCTCTTAAGGTCCTTTTTAAATTCATCATAATTTATTTTTGTCCGCTCGTTATCATCGTCCGTTCTCACAGTAATAATTTCATAATCATCTCCGGGATTAAGATACATTTCAATCATAGCAATAGCCGGAGAGCTTGTGGGCATAAAGACGAAATCCTTTTTGAATTCGGCAGTGTAGTCAAGCTCCTTGAGCTGGTCGGGCCGCAACATTGATATTGTTGCAAAAAACTGTTTTTTTGCCATTTTATTTCCTCCTTTTTGGCATTTAATAATTTGCTCACTC
>JAZUOE010000259.1:0-3679 GCA_045604505.1 Ruminiclostridium sp.
GTAATTATAGCCATTTGGGACACTTATTGAAGAAAAGGAAACAAATTCACCCTTTTGAAGATTTCCGCCGCACTGACATTTCTTTTCCATAATTTTACCTCATGTTTTTACATAGCTGCGAAGTTTCTTAAAATCTGAAGACCTGTTTCACCGCTTTTTTCTGGGTGGAATTGACAACCACACACATTTCCGCTAAACACACATGCAGGAACTTTCCCGCCATAATCTGTGTAAGAGGATACATTATCACTATTGCAAACCGCAGCAAATGAATGAACAAAATATACGTATGGGTCATCACCAAGATTTTCCATAAGCTTATGATTTTTATTCATTTCCAGTTTATTCCAACCAATCTGTGGAATAAGCAAATCAGGCGGTGTCATAAGCTCGACTGTACCCGGTATTAATCCAAGACCAGCTGTTTCACCAAATTCATAGCTTTTATCAAAAAGCATCTGCATTCCAAGACAAATTCCCATAAGTGGTTTTTTCTTTGCCTCTTCCTTGATAACATTGACAAGTCCTGTTTTTTCAAGCATTTTCATAGCGTCCGGGAATGCACCAACACCGGGTAAAATCATCCGGTCTGCTTTTAGCAAATCTTCCGCCTTATTTGTGATAATATTAGAAAGATTAAGATAATCAAGTGCATTCTGAACACTGAAAAGGTTACCTGCACCATAATCAATAACTGCTATCATATTATATTTCCTTCCTTATGAAATATATTATAAAACACCTTTTGTAGATACAACAGAGCCATCATCATTTTTATGAACAGCCTGTTTCAAAGCATACGCCATTGCTTTGAACAATGCCTCTGTTACATGGTGGTCATTTTTTCCATATTCTTTTCTAAGGTGCAAGGTTATTCCCGCGTTGAAAGCAAATGCCCTCATAAACTCCTCAGTTAAGCAAGTTTCATAATAACCTATTCTTTCATTTACAAAATCCACATTAAAAACAAGGAATGGTCTTGCACTTATATCAAGAGAACAAAAACCAAGTGCCTCGTCCATAGGTATAAAAGCAGAACCATAACGAACTATTCCACTTTTATCACCAAGAGCCTCAGCAAATGCCTTACCTAAGCATATACCTACATCTTCTGCACTATGATGTCCGTCAACCTCTAAATCACCTTTGCACTTAATAGTCAAATCAAATCCACCGTGAACAGTAAGAGCTGTAAGCATGTGATTTAAAAAACCTAACCCTGTATCAATGTCTGCCTGACCTGTGCCGTCGAGGTTAAGTGCAACTTTAATTTGTGTTTCCTTTGTATTTCGTTCAATTGCTGCAGTTCTCATTGTTTTACCCTTTCTTCACAATTGTTTCAAGCACCTCAAAAAGCCGGTCCATTTCATCTTTAGTACCGATTGTAATTCTTAAATGATTATTTATTCGAGGTTTATTCCAATATCTTACAAAAATCTTATTTTCCTTAAGCTTTTCAAAGATTGTTTTTGCATCCACTGTAGAATGTTTAGCAAATATAAAATTGCTCATTGAATCCGGGAATGTAAAACCAAGCTGTGTTAACTTTTCTTTTGAATATTCACGTGTCTTTATGATTTTATCAACAGTTTCATTGAAATATTTTTCATCATAAACTGCTGCCGCACCACACAACTGAGAAAGAGGATTCATTGTATATGAGTTAATTGAAAACTTTACATCATTCATATACTTAATAAGTTTTTCGTTACCAATTGCAAAACCAATTCTCATACCTGCCATTGAACGTGATTTAGAGAACGTCTGAACTACAAGAAGATTATCGTATTTTTCTATTAATGGAATACAGCTTTCCCCGCCAAAATCAATATAAGCCTCATCAATGATAACAACAGATTTTTTATTATTCTCAATTATTTTTTTAATTTTATCAAGGCTTTCATAAACACCTGTCGGAGCATTTGGATTAGGGAAAATAATACCGCCGTTTTCACGCATATAATCCTCAGGAACAATCCTGAAATTATCATCTAACGGTTTCACTTCATAAGGTATTCTGTATACATCTGCCCATACATCATAAAATGAATATGTAACATCTGGAAATAATACAGGCTTATCAGAATTAAAAAAAGTAAGGAATGCCATTGAAATTACATCATCTGAACCAACGCCAACAAAAACCTGTGATGATTTAACACCATAACGTTTTGCCAAAGCATCAACAAGAACAGTAGAATTTGTGTCAGGATAAAGACGCAACTCGCTGTTATTATAAGAATCTAATACTTTTTTTACCTCAGGTGACGGAGGATATGGATTTTCGTTAGTATTTAATTTAATAATTCCGCTATCCTTAGGCTGCTCTCCCGGTGTATAAGGAACAACCTTACGGATATTATTTTCCCAAATGTTCATATTTTAAGCCTTTCAGTATAATAAATTAATCTTCAAATCTTACTTTGATTGCATTTGCGTGAGCTGTAAGCTGCTCTCTTTCTGCCACAAGTATAATATCGTCTTTTGCCTCTCTGAGCGCCTGTTCTGTATAATAAATATAACTTGACTTTTTAATAAAGCTATCAACAGATAAGGGAGAGAAGAATCTGGCTGTACCACTAGTAGGAAGAACGTGATTAGGACCTGCATAATAATCACCTAAAGGTTCAGGAGAATACTGACCTAAAAACAGTGAACCTACATTATTAAGCTTTCCTATATATTCGAGAGGATTTTCAGCTACAACCTCAAGGTGTTCAGGTGCAAGGCTGTCTGCAATCTCACAAGCCTGTGACATCGAATTAGCAATAATTATCTTACCATAGTTTTCAAGAGAATAACGGATAATATCCTCTCTTGAAAGAGTTTTTACTTGTCTTTCAAGCTCTTCAGTAGTTTCCTTTGCAACACGTTCGCTTGTTGTAATAAGTATTGAACTTGCTAATTTATCATGCTCAGCCTGTGACATAAGGTCAGCAGCAAGATATTTAGGATTTGCAGTATCATCAGCTACAATAAGAATTTCACTAGGACCTGCAATCATATCGATATCAACTGTTCCGTAAAGTAATTTCTTTGCAGTAGCAACAAAGATATTTCCAGGTCCAACAATTTTTGAAACCTTAGGAATTTCTTCTGTACCATAAGCAAGAGCAGCTACAGCCTGTGCGCCACCACACATAAATACCTTATCAACACCGCATAATGCAGCAGCAACAAGTATATCCTTGTTAGGTGTGCCGTCCTTTAAAGGCGGTGTAACCATAATAATTTCACCAACCCCTGCTATTTTTGCAGGAATTGCATTCATTATTACAGATGAAGGATATGCAGCAGTACCACCGGGAACATAAAGACCTACCCTGTCAAGACCTCTTACTCTTCTTCCGAGAATAACGCCTCGTTCATCTGTCATTATGTAACCATTCTGCTTTTGTTTTTCGTGAAAAGCTGTAATATTTTCAATACAATTAAGCATTGCGTTTACAAACTCACTATCAGCCTCAGTAAGAGCATCATTTATCACTTCATCAGGAACTCTGTAATATTTAACACTATCACAATCGAATTTCTTTGTATATTCCTGAACAGCCTTATCACCATTCTCTTTTACATTTGCAATAATTTCTTTTACAATTTTTTCAACATCACTATTTATTTCACTGCTGCGTTTTTCTACTTCTTTTAAAAACTCTCTTTCGCTGCCATCAGCATAAAT
>JAZUOE010000260.1:0-19518 GCA_045604505.1 Ruminiclostridium sp.
GTATAGTAATCGGCGGTGGTGCGGCAGGTATGTATGCCGCTGTGACAAGCGCCTCTTTTGGCTTTTCTACCGCTGTAATTGAGCCTAACGAAAAGGTTGGCAGAAAACTTGCCATAACCGGCAAGGGCAGGTGCAACGTCACCAACAACTGCTCACCTGATGAAATAATGCAGAATGTCCCCCGCAACCCCCGTTTTCTCTACAGCGCACTTTCTGTCTGCTCCCCTGCAGACGTAATGGCTTTTTTTGAGGGAGAGGGAGTGGCATTGAAAACCGAAAGGGGCAACCGTGTATTTCCTGTTTCAGATAAGGCTTATGATATTGTAGACGCATTATTTTTCCGCATGAAAAGGGAAAATGTGGCATTAATCAGAGCAAGAGCAAAGGAAATCACCGTTTCTGACGGCGTTGTGACAGGGGTAAAAACCGACAAGGGTGAATTTTTCGCCCCTAAGGTTATCCTAGCCACCGGCGGAATGTCCTACCCTGTTACCGGCTCAACAGGTGACGGTTATGAAATGGCAAAGCGTTTAGGTCATACTATTACCCCTCTTAAGCCCTCTCTTGTGCCTCTTGAAACAGAGGAAAACTGCGGTGAAATGATGGGACTGAGCCTGAAAAATTCAACCCTCTCTGTCCGTGATAATGAGAAAGGCAAGATTATTTTCAAGGAAATGGGTGAAATGATTTTCACACATTTCGGTGTTTCAGGGCCGCTGGTGTTGAGCGCAAGTTCACATTTAGGCGATATTTCCCCGAAAAAGTACAGCCTTTATATTGATTTAAAACCCGCCCTTAGTGAGGAGCAGCTTGACGCACGTGTTCAAAGGGATTTTTTAGAGCGAAAGAATATGCAGCTTGATAACGCACTACGTAAGCTGCTGCCTGAAAAAATAATACTGCCCTTGCTGAAAAAATGCGGTATCAACCCCGAAAAGCAATGCAACAGCGTCACCCGTGAAGAGCGCATGGCACTTGTGAAAAATGTAAAGGCATTTTCCCTCAACGTAACCGCCTACCGCCCTATTTCCGAAGCAATAATCACCGACGGCGGCATTTCCATAAAGGAAATAAACCCTAAAACAATGGAATCAAAGCTAGTTAGCGGATTGCATTTTGCAGGGGAAATTATTGATGTAACAGGCTTTACAGGTGGATTTAACCTGCAGATTGCCTTTTCCACAGGCTATGCGGCAGGAAAGCCGTTCTGATGAAAACGAATGATGAAGAATGAATGATGAATGATTACGGTGTGCGTCTGCGACGGACGGATTAAAAATTGGATTTAAAAAGGCGTAAACAGAAAATGCTTTATTTAAATCCATCGGCAAAGCCGATACCATCATTATTCATTATTAATCATTAATCGTTCATCATCATTAATCCTTCATCTAAATTGAAATATTTTTTTAAAATTTCTGCAGATTTTCAAGTTTCAGATATAAAGAAATGCAATTTTTCAAAACTTTATGAAATTTTTTTACCAAACATATTGCAAAATCTGACAAAATGTGCTATTATAATTTATGTTAGTTGATTTACAGCGTAAAATTGCTGTAAATTTAAATCTTTTTTATCAGGAGGAAAGTTCCCATGGCAATCAAGAACCAGTACCTTAACGACTTACTCGAAAGAGTTAAGACAAGAAACGCAGGTGAGCCCGAATTCATTCAGACAGTAACTGAAGTTTTAGAAAGCATTGAACCTGTAATTGACCAGCGCCCTGACCTTGTTGAGGCAGGTGTACTCGAAAGAATCGTAGAACCCGAAAGACAGATTATGTTCCGTGTTCCTTGGGTAGACGATAACGGCAAGACACAGGTAAACAGAGGTTTCCGTGTACAGTTTAACTCCGCTATCGGACCTTATAAGGGCGGTTTAAGATTTGCTCCTAACGTATATATCGGTATCATCAAGTTCTTAGGCTTTGAACAGATTTTCAAGAACTCCCTCACTTCCCTTCCTATGGGCGGCGGCAAGGGCGGTTCCGACTTTGACCCTCAGGGTAAGTCTGACGCAGAAGTTATGCGTTTCTGCCAGAGCTTTATGACAGAGCTTTCAAGACACATTGGTCCTGACCTTGACGTTCCCGCAGGTGACATCGGTGTTGGCGCACGTGAAATCGGCTATATGTTCGGTCAGTACAAGAGACTCAGAAACGAATTTACAGGCGTTCTTACAGGTAAGGGCATTCAGTACGGCGGTTCTCTTATCCGTCCTGAGGCTACAGGCTACGGCGCAGTTTACTACACAGTAGAAATGTTACAGCACTTTGGCGATGTCATCAAGGGTAAGACAGTTGCTATCTCCGGTTTCGGTAACGTAGCATGGGGTGTTGCTCTTAAGGTTACAGAGCTTGGCGGTAAGGTTGTTACAATCTCCGGTCCTGACGGTTACGTTTATGACCCCGATGGTATCAGCACACCCGAAAAGATTGATTACATGCTTGAAATGCGTGCATCTTGCCGTAACAGAGTTCAGGATTATGCTGACAAGTTCGGTGTTCAGTTCTTCGCAGGTCAGAAACCTTGGGGCACAAAGGCTGACATCATTATGCCTTGCGCTACTCAGAACGAAGTTGGTATGGCTGAGGCTGAACAGATTGTTGCAAACGGCGTAAAGTACTACGTAGAAGTTTCCAACATGCCAACAACAAATGAGGCTATTGCATTCCTTAAGTCTAAGGGGCTTGTAGTTGCTCCTTCTAAGGCAGTTAACGCAGGTGGTGTTGCTGTTTCCGGTCTTGAAATGTCTCAGAACTCCATGAGATATAGCTGGACAGCTGAAGAAGTTGACGAAAAGCTCAAGGGCATTATGAAGAACATCTTCTCTGCATCTGTTGAGGCTGCAAAGACTTACGGTCTTGGCGATGACTTAGTTGCAGGTGCAAACATTGCAGGTTTCTTAAAAGTAGCTGAGGCTATGAAGGCTCAGGGTTGCGTATAATAACTCCATAAAGATACATAAGAACAAAAGCGGAGCGGAAAACATACTTTTTGGGGCAGTAATGCTGCCCCTGAGTATGCTATGCTCCGCTGTTTTTATGCAGGAAAGGATATTTTATGAATTTCACAGAAATTATGGCTGCTGAGGCAGTTGAAGAAAGCGTTGAAGTTGCTACAGAAAGCGTAAACCGTGTAGGTGACATGGTTAGCAGCGTTTGGAACAGCTTTGTAGGAATGCTCCCCACAATTATTATTGCTATTATCGTACTTATCGTAGGTATGCTGGTTTCAAAGCTTGTGCTTTCTCTTATGGGAAAGGCTATGGACAAATCCAAGCTTGACCTTACTATCAGCAGCTTTGCAAAGTCAGCAGTAAAAATCGTGCTGAATGTTTTGGTAATCATTATCGTACTCACCATTCTTGGTGTGCCTATGGACTCTATCGTTGCCGTTGTGGCAACCGCAGGTGTTGCTGTAGGTCTTGCTTTACAGAGCAGCCTTTCAAACCTTGCAGGTGGTTTCCTTATTCTTATTGAAAAGCCTTTTAAGGTTGGCAGCTACATTAAGTGCGGCGGCGAAGAGGGTACCGTTGAGGCAATCTCCATTCTTTACACCAAGCTTAAGACTGTTGACAACAAGTTTGTATTTATCCCTAACGGCACAGCCGCTAACTCTGTTGTACTCAACTTCTCTGACACAGGTACACGCCGTGTTGACCACCTTATTGCAATCTCCTATACAGAGGACCTTGACCGTGCTATTGCCTCTATTAATAAGGCAATCGAAGGTAACGCTATGATTATCCGTGATGGTGATAAGGCACCCTTTATCCGACTTTGCAGTCAGGACGCTAGTAGCTTAGGTATTACCGTACGTCTTTGGGGCAAGGCTGACGACTATTGGACAATTTATTTCGACTCTCTTGAGGCAATCCGCAGACAGTTTGTTAAGGACAAGATTGATGTACCTTTCAGCCAGTTAGATGTGTTTATCAAGAATAAATAAGCTAATATGTAGAACAAAAGATATATAACAGAAAACGGCGGATACGCATTATGCGTACCCGCTGTTTTATTATGTTTGCCGCCGCAAAGCAGGGATTTCACCTATAACAGCGGCGGCTATTCTCTTTGCCGGTTATCAGCAGCAGCTGTTGTTACCGCAGCCATTGTTACAGCCGCAGCCGCAGTCGTTAGACTGAGTGTTGTAACCGCCGCAACCGTTACCGCAGCAGCAGAATAAGAGAATAAGAACGATAATCCAGATACAGCTATTGTTGTTGAACATTATTAGTTCCTCCTGATTAATTATTTATGAAACGTTTCATAATATAATATATGACGTAGGTGAAAAAATGTTACTGAATTTTATCAGAAGAAGGGAGAAACCATGATTGAGTTTAAAGGCTTTACCGAGAAATCAAACATTGCCCTGCGAAAAGCAATTGAGTTGGCAATGTCTATGGGTCACACCTATATCGGCAGTGAGCATATCCTGTACGGACTTGCGGCAGAGAAAAGCGGAGCGGCTTACCTGCTCCTTTCGGGGTATAAGGTTGACTCAGAGAGTATCAAGGGGAAAATCGAGCTTATAATCGGCAGAGGCGTTACCACAAAGCTGACCGCACAGGACCTTACTCCCCGCAGTAAGCGTATTCTTGAAACCGCCCTTGAAAAAGCAAGAGCCGATAACCGTGCTTTAGCAGGTACAGAGTATATCCTTGCGGCGGTGCTGTCTGATGAAAGCTGTTACGGTTGCTTGTTTCTGAAAGAAAAAGGCATTAACACCGAGCAGCTTTATCGGGAATGTCGAGGTGACATAAAAAAGTTCAACCCGCCCCGCCTTGATAAAGAAAAGCTGAATGCCTTAAGAAAATACGGCAGGGACTTAACGGAAATGGCGGCAGAGGGAAAGCTAGACCCTGTATATTGCCGTGAAAAAGAGATTGACGAGGCGGTAAGCGTACTTCTTCGCCGCCGTAAAAATAACCCTTGCTTTGTGGGTGACAGTGGGGTGGGAAAAACCGCCGTTGCCGAAGGGGTAGCTATGCGGATTGCCACCGGGCAGGTGCCTGAATCCCTTAAAAACTGCCGTGTTTATACTTTAGATATACCCTCTCTTATTGCGGGGGCAAAATATCGGGGTGATTTTGAAGAGCGGCTTAAAAGCGTGGTTTCCGAAGTGACGGCGGTGGGAAATGTGGTGCTGTTTATTGATGAAATCCACACCCTTGTAGGAGCGGGAGCGGCAGAGGGTGCCATAGACGCGGCAAATATATTAAAACCACCCTTATCAAGGGGAGATATTCAGGTTATGGGGGCAACCACCACTGACGAATACCGCCGCTACATTGAAAAGGACTCCGCACTTGAGCGCCGTTTTCAGCCTATAGCAGTTGAGGAGCCTGACGAAAATGGAGCAATGGAAATCCTTAAGGGACTACGTTGCCGCTATGAGGATTATCACAAGGTTAAAATCACCGACGAGGCATTAAAAGCAGCAGTAAGGCTCTCTGTACGGTACATTGAGGGCAGACGGCTCCCTGATAAGGCTATTGACCTTATAGACCAGGCTTGTGCAATGGTGAAGATAAGGGCGTATGAAAGCACTCCCGACTTAGCTGATACAAGCAAACGCTTACGTGAATTAAGGCAGGAAAAGGAAAACGCAGTGCTGCTACAGGATTTTGAACGGGCAATGAAACTAAGAGCGGAAGAAAAAGGGTTGGAAGTGCGTTTGGAAGTGCTGAAAGGAGATGAAGAAACAGGCGGGGTTGTCACCGAAGAGGAAGTAGCAGAGGTTACTTGTCTGCAAAGCAAAATCCCCCTCTCTCACATAAAAGGAGATGAAGAGGATTTGATACTTGGGCTTGAAAAACAGCTTAAAAAGCGGATAATCGGGCAGGACGAGGCGGTTAAGGTTGTCTGCTCTGCTCTTAAACGAAGTCGGGCGGGTATCTGCCGCAAAAACCGCCCCTTAGGCGCATTTTTATTTGCAGGACCTACCGGAGTCGGCAAAACGGAGCTTTCAAAGGCACTTGCTGAAAGTGTTTTCGGGGACAAAAACGGGCTTATCCGCTTTGATATGTCGGAATATATGGAAAAGCACAGCGTTTCCGCCCTTATCGGCGCTCCCGCAGGATATGTGGGTTATGAGGATGGCGGCAGACTTATTGAGGCGGTGCGGAAAAAGCCTTACAGCGTACTGCTTTTTGATGAAATCGAAAAAGCCCACCCCGATATTTTAAATCTGCTTTTGCAGGTGTTGGACGAAGGGCATATTACCTCTGCTGACGGACGGCGGGTCAATATGCAGAATACTATTATAATTATGACTACAAATGCAGGTGCAGAGGCTATAAAATCAAGGGCGCTCGGATTTGGAGAAGAAGGCAGGGCTGTCCAAAAGCAGGAAAAGGAATTAGAGCGGGTATTCAGACCCGAATTTCTCAACAGAGTTGATGAAATCGTGTATTTTTCCCACTTGTCTAAGGAAAATATCCTTACAATCTGCCGCAATATGGTTGAGGAATTGCGTGAGCGGGTGACAGAGCGTGGTTATGAGCTTGAAATTTCGCCTGAGGCGGTGGAGTCGTTGGCACAGCAGGGCTACAGTGAAAAATACGGCGCAAGAAATCTTTACCGCTGTATTGTAAGGTTGGTGGAAAACCCATTGTCAGAAGAAATTCTCATAGGCGGCACGGAAAAGCGGATTGTTTTTGATGAGGAAAGAATAAAGCCTTGAAATTATGCTGAGATTATGGTAAAATAAGGTAAATAAAGCATAAGGAGAGCAGTATGGGCAAAAGAGTCGGGATTGTTGATGAAACAAGAGGTATTGCGGTAATTTCTATGGTGATTTATCACCTTTATTTTGACCTGGTTTACTTTTATGGGGTAAATTTAGGCACTCTTATTGATACCTTAATGGATTGGTGGCAGCCGCTCATTGCGGGGACATTTATTTTCGTTTCGGGTATTGCCGCAAACTATTCAAGAAACAACTTCAAACGTGGTGTGCTATGCTTTTTTGTGGGAATGGCATTCACCTTTGCTACCGCATTCATCACCCCCAATGCGCCTATCTACTTCGGTGTGCTGCATCTTTTGGGTATTTCCATGATGATTTACGGCTTTATAGGAGCGTATACAAGCCGCGTCCCTTGGGTAATCGGGCTGATACTGTTTGCGCTGCTGTATTTCCTTTGTCTTAACATTCCTCATGGATATATGGGCTTTACTTGGTTGTTTACAATACCTATGCCTGACGCTCTTTACGGAGCAAGGCTGTTGTTTCCGCTTGGTTTCCCTGCCGCAGGATTTTCTAGTCTGGATTATTTCCCTCTCCTGCCTCATTTTCTCCTGTTTATGTCAGGTGCATCACTTGGCGTTTTATTCAAATCGGGCAGAGCGGCAAAGGGTATGTATATGGTACGTTTTTCGGGCCTTGCCTTCATCGGCAAACACGCCCTGCTTATATACATTCTCCACCAACCCGTGCTGATTGCAATATTAGATTTGCTTTTCAAGGTTATGGGAAAAAATACAATGTTTTTGTAAAAATAAAAGGGGCGGATTTCCGCCACCTTCTGTTAGATGAATGATTAATAATTAATGATGAATAATTTTGGTATCGGCTTTGCCGATAGATTTAAATAAAACATTTTATAAATAACATTTATAAAAGGCTTTTTTGCAATCCGGAGCCGTAGGCTGCTCCTCAATCATTCATCATTCATTATTCATAAAAAGGGCGGTCATTGACCGCCCCTTTTCTCATCTATAATAGGTTTTCGCCATATTCTTCATCATAATGGCATTTTTCAGATTTATCTGTGTTTTGGTTGCTCTCCACTTCCAGTTACCGCCTAAGGTTGAGGGAATATTCATTCTCGCCTTGTCGTCAAGTCCGATAACGTCCTGCATAGGCACAATTACCAGCTCTGCACTGCTCTTGTAAAGCTCACGTATAAATGTCTTGTTAAGCTTTTCAAAGGGTGAGGCATTAAGATATCTGCGGCACATTGCCTTACTAGCCATATCTGCGCCTTTGTACCAGCCCATAACTGTCGAATTATCATGTGTGCCTGTGTAAGCAACACAATTTTCAGGATAACGGTGAGGCAGGTGGTCATTTTCGTTGCTTTCAGGGTTGAAACCAAACTGCAATACCCTCATTCCCGGAAATCCCGACTCTTTCAGCAATTCCTTAACGCTGTCGAAAATATCGCCTAAGTCCTCTGCAATGATATTAACATCACCCAGCTCTTTTTTCACCGCATTCCATAAATCCATACCGGGACCCTGCTCCCATGTACCGTTTATGGCGGTGCTTTCGCCGTAGGGCACTGCCCAGTAGGTGTCAAAAGCACGGAAATGGTCAATTCTCACAATATCATAAAGCTGCGCAGCCTTTTTAATGCGGCTTATCCACCACTTATACTGCTCCTTCTTCATTTCTTCCCAGTTATAGAGAGGGTTGCCCCAAAGCTGACCTGTTTCGGAGAAATAATCGGGGGGCACTCCCGCAACCGCAGTAGGATTAAGGTCTTCGTCCATTAAGAAAAGCTGTGGGTCTGCCCAAACGTCAGAGCTATCGGGAGAAACGTAAATCGGAATATCCCCTATAAGCTGTACGCCGTTTTTGTTAGCGTAATTTTTCAGCCTTTCATACTGCCTGTAGAAGGTGAATTGAAGGAATTTCCAAAAGCCGATTTCCTTTTCAAGACTTGCCTTTACCGCTTTCATTTCCTTTTCGTCACGCTTTCTGATTTCGTCCTTCCAGCGTGTCCAGGAAACTAAGTCATTCTCCTGCTTTATTGCCATAAAAAGCGCATAGTCGTCTAGCCAGTAGCTTTCGGTTTCCACAAAATCACGGTATGCTGCGTCCTCTCTGTAGGCTGCGTAAGCCTCACGAAGTATCAGCATTTTTGTACGGCTCACCTTTTCGTAATCAACAAAGGTAGGGTCAGCGCCATAATCCACCATTTTACAGCGGTCCCTTGTAATAAGTCCCGATTTTATCAGCTCTTCCAGGTCAATCAGCAGAGGATTTCCTGCGAAGGTTGAAAAGGACTGATAGGGGGAGTCGCCATATCCTGTGGGGCCTACAGGAAGTACCTGCCAATATTTCTGACCTGCACTTTTCAGCCAATCCACGAATGCCATTGCCTCGTCCCCGAAGGTGCCGATACCGTAGGGCGAGGGTAAGCTTGTTATATGCATAAGAATGCCGCAACTGCGCATATTTTTATTTCCTTTCAAAGTTAATTTCTTTCTGTCCTGAATGGAGCAACCGGAAGTCCCTGCTCCTCATAAAGGGTTACGTAACCGTAGTTTGTCCATTGATAACGGACATTTATGGGGTTTTCCACCTGACCGGATACAAATATCTTGTCCCCTCTTATTTCAAAATCAGCGGGTTTGTATTCTCCGTCAATTCCGGCAATTTCAAAGCCGCACTTTTCACCTGTCAGCTTGAAACCGTCAGCGTTATAAAAGCTTATTTCAATGCCGCCGTCCTTTGCAATATGGGATTTGTAGAGGGGGGCGGTGTTTTTCGGGTTTGTATCGCCGTAAACTACGCTCATAGCCTGTAAGCAAAGGCGGTGTCCCACCTGCTCCTTGTCCTTCGGGTGAATTTCATTAAATTCGCCGCAGTCAAGGACAACCGCAAGTCCTGTATTGCGGATAGTATGATAAGCTCTTTCCTGCGCCTCACGGATAAGGCACCAGTGCTTACGGTCACTATCTCCGCTGTAGCGGTGCATGGGCAGTTGTACGATAAGGAATGGCAGTTTGTCGTCGCCCCAGTCCTCTCTCCATAAGGAGATAAGCCCTCTCAGCATTTTGTAGTAATGCTGTGGGCGGTCATCATCACTTTCGCCCTGATAATATATAAAACCTGCCATTGTGTAAGGAGCAATGCGCCTTACCATGCTCTCATAAAGACCTGTTGCGTGGAAGGGGTTGCGGGGTGCTAAAGGTCCGGGATATTTATTCTCGCCGCAGTATTCAAGACAACCGCCCCAAGTGGGATTTTCTACAGTTGTATAATACTCTGCGCTTTTCTTTTCCCATGCGGTGTGGTAATCAACATATTCCTGATAAATTCGGTCAAGCTCAGCTTGTGTCTTGCCCTCAACTGCCTTGTCATAAAGGTCAAGGTCATAGCGCATATCAGCGTCAGCAGTAAGACTTTCACGGCTCATCCAGTGACAAGCCTTTGTGCCGCCCCAGTTACAGCCGATTACACCAACCACACAGCCTAACTTTTCGGACAGCTCCTTTGCAAAAATGTAGCCAACGGCTGACCAGCATTTCGGGGACTCACCCTCGTATTTCTGCCATGTCATTTTTGCCTCGTCCTCTATAAACTTTTGGTCAATAAAAGGATTTTTCTGTGTATAGTAGTAGCGGACATTAACGCCTTTGTCATTTTCTAAATGAGCCTTGCCTGTGGTACAATTCTGCAGCTCATATTCCATATTTGACTGCCCACCGGCAAACCATACTTCGCCAATAGCAATATCTGTAAATTTCTTTTCCTCGTCACCGCAGGAAATTGTCATTTCGTAACCCTCTCCGGCTGTATGAGGGGGTAATACGGCATTCCAGCCGCCGTTTTTTACAACCGCCTTGACGGTGTTTCCCTCAAAAGCTACGGTGACAACCTCACCGTCCTTGCCCTCACCGAAAACGTTTATGTTTTTATTTCTCTGCAGCACCATTCTGTCGCTGAATACAGAGGCAATTTTGAATTGTGACATAGCTTTTCCTTTCGTTTTTTAATCCTTATATATTTATGCAAATTTTTCCTTTATGCTCTGTTTTATTTTTGCACAAGCTGTGTTTATAAATAATTTTAAATCCGCGACGAAGTCGCAACCTCAATCATTCATTATTCATCATTCATTATTCATTTTCATCATTCATCAACCAACAAGCACACTGCTGTTGCGCCTATGCCCTCACCTTTTAAGCCTAAGCCCTCTTCTGTGGTTGCCTTTACGCTGACGCAATCCACCTCTACACCGCAGACCTTAGCGATATTTTCACGCATAAGGGGAATGTATTTTGCTAACTTTGGCTTTTCCGCTGAAATTGTAGCGTCTAAGTTAGAAAGGCGATAGCCCTTCTCTCTTATAAGCCCCACAACCTTCTCAAAAAGCACCATGCTGTCAATATCCTTAAAAGACATATCGTTGTCGGGGAAGTGCTTTCCTATATCCCCTAATGCAAGTGCCCCTAAAAATGAGTCCATTACAGCGTGGATAAGCACATCAGCGTCGGAATGTCCTAAAAGTCCCTTTTCATAAGGTATCTCCACCCCGCCTAAAATAAGCCGTCTGCCCTCAACTAACCTGTGTACATCATAGCCGTGTCCTATTCTTATCATAGCTTTTCCCTTTTTACTATACTTTCACCTAAAGAAATATCCTCAGGTGTTGTGATTTTTATGTTGTCGTAGCTGCCTTCCACGATTTTTACCTTAATACCCATTCGCTCCGCTAACTGTGAGTCATCAGTTGCCTCGCCCATTTTCAGCATTTCACCATACAGCTCTGTGCAAAATGCCTGTGGGGTTTGAGCTGACCATAATGCACTGCGGTCAGGGGTTGCGGAAATAAAGCCGTCCTCCGCTAATTTTATGGTGTCCTTTACTGCCACTGCAGCAATTGCCCCTTTATGCTCCATTGCCGCTTTTATTACTGCAGAAATAAGCGGCGGCAGGGCAAAGGGTCTTGCTCCGTCATGGATTGCGGTAACGTCAGTTTTTCCCGCATAAGAAAAGGCAATTTCCGCCGATTTACTCCTTGTGTCACCGCCGACGCAGACTTTCTTAAGCTTAGTTATGCCGTTTTGGGAGCAGAGGCTTTGAATTGCCTCAAGGTTATCCTCTTTTGCGGCAATAATAATCTCAGTTACCTCAGGAGTATTCTGAAAATTCATTGCACTTCTTAAAATTACAGGCATATCCCCTAAAGAAAGTAGCTGTTTATTAGTGCCCTTCATTCGTGAGGACATTCCCGCTGCAAGAATAATTGCGGTGCAGGTCATTTCTCTTCCCCCATATCCTTGCCATATCTGAGGCATCTGTTTTTGCCGATATGATGTGCCTTAAGACAGGCTAATTCAGCCTTATTTATAAGGTCATCAAATGCCGTGCCGTCAACACCGTATTCCACCCAGCCTATAGAGGCAGTCAGTACAATCTGCTGATTTTCAATAACATAAGGCTCTGCAAGGTGTTCAAAAATGCGCTGTGCCATACATTCGGGAGAATGTACGTCCTCAGGCTCTTTCATAATAACAACAAAGTCGTCATTTCCCACACGGCCTACACCGCATCTGCCTAACTGACATTCCCATATAGTCTGCACAAATCTGCGCAGTACAAGGTCACCTGTGCGGTGTCCGTAATAGTCAACAATCTCACTGAAACGGTCAATATCCACCATCATAATCATAACCGGCTTATTCTTTATGCGCACAGCCTCGTTAAATTCCGCCTCAAGAGTAGAGCGTAAAAATGCCCCTGTAAGTGCGTCGTGCTTATGGTCGTACATTTCACGGAATTCCTGACGTTTTTTCTCGTTAATGTCGGAGATTAGACCGATTACCTTAAGCACCTTGCCGTCCTCGTCCTTGACAGCGGTGATAGAGTGGCGCACCCATATCCAGTCCTGATTTTTATGGCGGATACGGTAATCGTAGGTAATGCTCTTGTCGGGCATATATAAAAGGTGGTCATAATTACCGAAACGGTCCTTAAAACCTTCTAAATTGTCGGAGTGAATAAGCTGTGCGTAAGAGGAACGATGAAAGCTGAAATCCCCGTTAAGCGGCAGGTCAAACATAGCATTCCACCGTGCAGGGTTTAATATAACAAACTTATCTTCAGGCACGGAAACCTCATAGATAATGTCAGAAACCGCCTTTAACGCAAACATATACATTGTATATTTTTCTTCTATGGCATTTTCAAACTCTGCGATTTTTTCAGAGTCCACAAAGGCACCTGCACAGCATATCATTCCCCCTATTTCAGAGGAACAAGCTGTAATGCCCACAGAAATATATTTTTCTCCCGCCTTGAGCTGTAAATTCATGGCGGATTTTCTGCCCGGCTTTGCTGTCATAACCTCTAAAGCGTCACGAAATTCCGCAACATTATCGGGGTGTATGTAGTTTTCAAGGGGTGTGCCGTTTTCAAGCATTATTTCAGGGTAGCGTATTTTCCATATTTCAGGAATAAAATAATTATCCCCTTCCTCATCTCTGCGCCATATAATTTCATCGGTACATTCCGCCGCCGCATTGAAAAGGTCACGCTGCTGCTTACTGCTACCTGCGGTCATGCGCTTACCTGCAATGTAGTCAACCATTACATACAGGAATTTTGCAGGGTCCCCCTCAGCAGTGGCATTAATGATTTCACTTTCCTCTTCAGAAAGAGTGCTGTGAAGTCGCTCTGCCGCATTCTTTATGGGTTTAAGACGGCAAATCGTTCTGTAAAAGCTGAAAAGCAGGGTGAATAATGCAATGCCGATAATTAAAGCGCCTAAAATAAGCAGTAATCTTTCATCATACTTAAACGAAAGATATATAACATATCCACCTGCTATAGATAAGGGCAATGTGCAGAAAATCAGGATTACGGTAAGTATATTATTTTTTAAACGTCTGAAGTATTCCATAAAGCACCCCCGAAACATATTCATTCACTTTATATTATACCTTGTATGGTTTTAATTGTCAATAATTATTGCACTGCCGTTTTATTTTCGTGCGGATAATAGCCGCTCTGTTTTTTAATCATTTATCCTTTATATTATGTTTTATTTTCGCACAATGCTTGTGCAGTTTTGTTCATTTTTTGCTTGTTCCGGATTTTACGACAAACAAAAAGGGCGGTTTCCCGCCCTTACTTATTTTTTACTTTCGTCCAGCTCTGAAATAATCTTTATAAAGCTATCTGCGTCGCTGAATTCTCTGTACACTGACGCAAAGCGGATATACGCAACGCTGTCAATGTCCTTCAGCTTACGGAGTACCGCCTCACCGATTTTATCGGAAGGAATTTCACGCTGAAAGTTGTTTTTATACTCAGACTCAATTTCATACACCATATTCTCAATGGTGCTGAGTGAAACAGGTCTTTTTGCGGTTGCCCTTAAAACACGCTCAATAAGTTTCTGTGAATCAAAGGGCTCTAAGGAATTATCCTTTTTTACCACCATAAGGGGTATGTTTTCAACCACCTCGTAAGTTGTAAAACGGCATTTACAGGAGAGGCATTCTCTTCTGCGGCGGATTTTACCTTCAATCGGCCGTGAATCAATAACCTTGCTGTCTTCATAACTGCATTCGGGACACTTCATTTTTGTTACCTTTCCTTTCGGGGGGTGACTTTACTTGCTGTATATTATATCACATTTTTTCTGATTTTGCAATAATTTTTTCAACCAGCCTCATGCCCTCGTAAAGCTCCTCGTACTCCTTGTAGTTGTGACGATAAAGCTCTATTAACATTGCTCCGTCGTAGCCTATGTCAAGGAGCTTTCGGGTGAATTTCACAAAATCAAAGTCCCCCGCCCCTATGGGAAGGCAATCTCCGTCTGCGGAATTGTCGCTTATGTGGACGTGAATTATATCCTTGCCTAATTCATCAATCATGTCAAAGGGAGAAATTCCCGCCCTTACCGCCTGTTTTACGTCAAGAAGATATTTTACACGCTCACCGCAGTTTTCCTTTAAACGGTGGAGAAAGTCAATATCCTTGCTTTTGCAGTAGCAGATATTTTCCTGCGCAATCATAACCCCCTGCTCCTCTGCAATATCAAGCAGCTTTGTGTACTGCTCAAAATACCGCTCGTCGGGACAGTGTGAGCTGAGAATTGCACCGTGAAGAACGAAAATTTTCGCACCAAGCATATTCATACACTCAAAATAGTGCTTGTAAATATCAAGGTGACTTTGCTGTCTGCGGTCATATTCACAAAAGAGGTACCCGCTTTCCATAGGCGGAAAAGGGTGAACAGAAAGGATATTCATGTCATATTCCCGCACAATTTCCTTAATTTCACGGAAAATTGCCCCTTGTGTTTCGCTGTAATCGTTAATGAAAAGCTCTGCGTTGCGAACACCCATTTCCCCCAGCTTACGCATAGCGTCCTCTGTGTGCATAGGGTAAAATGAGGCACTTGAAACACCTGTAATTATCATGGGAACCTCCTTTATCATTCATTTAAACACACTCGCCCCCACACGAATGCAGGGGCGGAAAGAATTACTTTTGCTTTTTGTCTGCGCCGGGTCTTGTCTGCCACATAACCCAGAGAGGACCGCTGATGAAAATTGAAGAATATGCACCGGCAATAAGTCCTACAAACATGGGGAATACAAAGCTGACAATAGACTCAACACCACATGCCATTGCAACTACACACATAGCAAGTACAGCTACGCCTGTTGTAATTGTGGTCTTGATAGAACGGCCTAAGGTCTGATTGATACTCTTGTTTACAAGTTCAGGAACAGTAAATTTCTTGCCGTAAAGCTTTCTGTTTTCACGAACACGGTCAAACATAACGATTGTGCTGTTGATAGAGTAACCTAAGATTGTGAGAATTACAGCCATAAAGTTAGCGTCAATAGGTAATCTCATAAATACAAATGACGCAAATACCATAAATACGTCATGGAAAAGTGCAACAATAGCGAACACACCTGCTGACCAACCTCCGATGTTCTTAAAACGGAAGGCAATATAGATTACCAGCAGAATAAATGAGAAGATAACCGCAACAAAGCACTTTAAAAAGAAGGAGAAACCTGAAGAGGGGTTAACGTCCTGACTGTTTACAAGCTCTAAAGTGTTATCGGGGTATGTTGCAACAAGAGTGTCGGTTACATTAGCCTGTACGTCGGCTGTAAGACCCTCTGCAGAAGAGAAGGAAATCTGAATTGTTTCCAGGTCAGTACCAAAGGCAGAACCGCTTGTAACACCTACTGTACCAAGCTTAAGGTCTTCGACTGTTTTCTGAACTGCTGATGTGTCAATTTCACCTGTATAGCTATAGGTGAGCATAGTACCGCCCTTGAACTCAATGTCAACGGGTACACCTAAGATAAGTGCTGTGATAATAGTGATTACAGCGATAACAATGGAAATAGTAAAGAATGTCTTACGCTTTCCGATAAAATCAAATTGCTTTTTCATTTCAGTTACCGCTCCTTTCCGCTTTTTTACCGCCGTATAATGCGGCCTTACGGAATACCTTGAATCTGGAAAGGGACATTGTCATAAGGCGTGTTGTGAAGATAGCAAACACGAAGTTAAGAACAACACCCACTGCAAGGGTATAACCGAAAGAATAGATTGAACCTGCGGTAGAAACACCGAACCAGGTAAAGATAGGTGTAAGAATAATGGAGCAAATGCTGTCGGGAGTACCGAATGCGCCCATAAGAATTACAGCAATGATAATCATTGTAACGTTACTGTCGAAGATTGCCGCAAAGGCACGTTTAAAACCTGCGTAAAGAGCGCCGTCAATGGTCTTGCCAAGATGTAACTCTTCCTTGATACGTTCGTTGATAATAACGTTAGCGTCAACACCCATACCTACAGAAAGGATAATACCTGCGATACCGGGAATTGTAAGTGTAAAGCTGTCGTTGAAGGCAAAGAAACCTGTAACTGCGGCAAGAGTACCTGCAACCTGACCTGCAAGGGAGATTACAGCAACCGCACCGGGCAGTCTGTACATAACAATCATCATAATTGCAATTAAAGCGAAGGCAATAACACCTGAAACCGCCATAGCGTCACGGGCACCCATACCCAGTGTAGGAGAAATTGTGCTGAAACTGTCTGTAACAAGCTTGAATGGGAGCGCACCGCCGTTAATCTTGTTTGCTAAGTCCTGTGCGTCCTCTGCTGTTGTAAAGCTGCCTGAAATTGTAGCCATACCGTCAGCGATTACAGCCTCAACAGAAGGAGCGGAGATTTCAACATCGTCCATCCAGATAGAAATTCTGCCGCCGTTTGCATAAGCCTCTGTTGTAGCCTCTTTAAAGGAGTCCTTGCCGCTTTCGTTAAGCTCAAGGCTAACCATATATTCATGTGTTTCGGAGTCGTATACAGCCTCTGCCTTTGCAACGTCAACACCTGAAAGTACAAGGGGTAAATCCTCTTGTGTGCCGCCTTCGGGAATTTCAGCGCTGTAGCCCTTACGGAATGTGAGCATTGCTGTTTCGCCTAATTCCTTAACCGCCTTTTCAGGGTCAAAGCTTTCATCGTTGGCCTGCCATGGGAAACGGCAGATAATACGGTCACTGTTGTAGTCAACATAGATTTCATAGTCTGTGATGTTGTTTCCCACAAGACGGGTTTCAATAATAGCTCTTGCGGAATCCATTTCATCATTTGTAGCGTCATAATCCTCAGTAGGAGTGAAGGTTACGTCTACACCGCCTCTGATGTCGATACCCCAGCGAATGTCATCAACGCCACGTATCTGAACTGTTTCAATATCGCCGTAGTATGTGCTGAAACCTGCAATTGTGAAGTATGTGAATACCGCAATAAGCAGGAAAACAACGAAAAATACCGGCTTTTTAACGTGTTTCAATTTATTTCACGACCTTTCAAATTTTAGCTTGTAACAAGCCATAATACTATACTATTATATAAGAATTTAATATTATAGTCAAGCAATTTCTTTTCCTCAAAAAGATTTTTTGGGAATTTTCAGAAAATTTACACGGAAAGCTCCGCTTTTTCGCCTAAAACATCACTGTTTGCCTCAAGGACAGGCTTGATGTATTCGGCAATAAACTCCTCAACCTGTTCTTCTGAACGTCCTGTGAACTGTTCAGGGTTAAGGGTTGCTAAAATTTCTTCCTTTGTAATGCCAAACATAGGGTCTGCGGCAATTCTGTCAACTAAGTCGTTTTCGCCGCCCTCTTCCTTGACAACCTTACCTGCCGCAATACTATGAAGTCGGATTTGTTCATGGAGTTCCTGACGGTTTCCGCCCTTCTTTACTGCCTTCATCATAATATTTTCGGTTGCCATAAAGGGTAACTCACGCATTACTCTCTGACGGATAACCTTTTCATAAACCACAAGCCCGTTAGTGACATTAAGCATAACGTTAAGTATTGCGTCAGTAGCAAGAAATCCTTCTGCAACGGAAATACGCTTGTTTGCACTATCGTCAAGGGTTCTCTCAAACCACTGTGTACCGGCGGTAAATGCGGCATTAAGGCTATCAATCATTACATATCTTGAAAGCGCGGTAATACGCTCACATCTCATAGGGTTGCGCTTATAAGGCATTGCTGAAGAACCTATCTGCTTTTTCTCAAAAGGCTCTTCAATTTCCTTGAAACTTGCCAAAATGCGAATGTCATTGCTGAATTTTGAACAGCTTTCAGCAATTCCTGCAAGTACTGCAAGTACCTGATAGTCAACCTTTCTTGAATATGTCTGACCGCTGACGGGGTAGCTCTGTGCAAAGCCCATTTCCTCAGCAATCATACGTTCAAGTTCTTTGATTTTTTCGCTGTCACCGTCAAAAAGCTCCACGAAACTTGCCTGTGTGCCTGTAGTTCCCTTCTGTCCAAGCAGTTTAAGGGTGGACATACGGTGTTCTAATTCCTCTAAATCCATTAAAAGTTCATGAATCCAAAGGGTTGCTCTCTTGCCCACAGTTGTTAGCTGTGCAGGTTGTAAATGTGTGTAGGCAAGGCAGGGCATTCCTTTATACTTCATAGCGAAGTCGGTAAGGTTAGAGATTACGTTTACCAGCTTTCTGTGAATAATCTCCATAGCGTCACGCATAACAATAACGTCTGTGTTATCACCTACATAGCATGAGGTTGCGCCTAAGTGGATAATTCCCGCCGCCTTAGGACAGACCTGACCGTAGGTGTAAACATGAGCCATAACGTCGTGGCGGACTTCTCTTTCACGTGCCTCAGCAACAGCAAAATCGATATTATCAATGTTAGCCTCTAATTCTGCAACCTGTTCTTCAGTGATTGCAGGATTACCCGATGCGTCCTTTAAACCCAGTTTCATTTCCGCTCTGGCTAAAGCAACCCACAGCTTTCTGAAGGTTGAAAACTTTTTCTGAGCAGAAAAGACGTACTGCATTTCCTTACTTGCGTAACGGGTACAGAAGGGGCTTTCATAAGTATCGTACTTACTCATTACAGTATTTCCTTTCTTTTGGGGCATTTGCCTTTATTCCATATACTTCATTATTCTACCATAAAATTAACAATTTTACAAGTATTTATGAAAAAAACAGGTAAAAAACCCTAATTTTTCAAAAAACAAAAAATTTTTTCAAAAAAGTATTGACAAGCAGATTAAAATGTGATATTATATATAAGCTGAATACAGCAAATATATTGTGGTGTCGCCAAGTGGTAAGGCAGTGGACTCTGACTCCACCATTTCGAGGGTTCAAATCCTTCCACCACAACCAAAAAAGCTCATTACGAAAGTAGTGAGCTTTTTCTTTTGGTAAAAATCAAAACAAGCAATAATTTATCAA
>JAZUOE010000261.1:0-3269 GCA_045604505.1 Ruminiclostridium sp.
TATTCGACGGAATTGCTCACAGCAATCGGCACAATACACCATTTGCGAAAATGGGTGATTTGCACTAAACCCTTTTTTACGTCCGAACCAATCCTGTGTTGCTCCCCTACGCGCCATTTCTTCCTGTACCATCAGAAACATCTCTTTCGGAATAATCGGTTCGTGGTCGTCCTCAACATAGTACTGCGGCTGCATACCAGTGTTCTTTACACGCTTTTTGTTCAGAAAGTCCACGGTACAGGTCTTTTGATGAAGTGCATCGCCCATATATTTCTCATTTTCAAGAATCAAGCGCACACCGCTATCATACCATTTCGTTTTCCCCCTTGACGTCTTGATGCCGTCACGCTCTAAACCTTTAGCAATCTTTTTACAGCTTGCACCTTCAAGATATTCACGGAAAATTCGCTTTACAATTTCTGCTTCTTTGGGATTGATAATCAAGCGTCCTTCTTCATCCTTATCATATCCGAGAAAGTTTCGGGCATTGACCATTACTTTTCCCTGCTGAAAGCGATACTGAATTCCTATTTTTACATTTTTACTAAACGACTCCGATTCCTGCTGTGCCAGCGATGCCATAATTGTAAGCAAAACTTCCCCTTTAGAATCCATTGTATTTATTGATTCCTTTTCAAAGAAAACAGGAATATTTATTTCTTTAAGCATTCGGATGTAGTTTAAGCAGTCAACAGTATTTCGAGCAAAACGGCTGATTGATTTTGTAAATATCATATCAATCTTTCCCTCTTTGCAGTCCTCAATCATAGCGTTGAACTGTTCTCTGCCTTTCGTTGAAGTCGCACTGATTCCTTCATCTGCGTATACGTTGACAAGTTCCCATTCGGGATTTGCTGAAATGAATTCACGATAGTGAGCAATCTGTGTTTCATAACTTGATGCCTGTTCCTCATTGTCAGTTGAAACTCTGCAATAGGCTGCTACACGAAGTTTCTGAACTTCAATTTTAGCTGCATTGTTTCCTTTTTGCGGTTTGGCAGGTATTTTTATTACATTCATTTTATCACCTCGATAAGACTGTAGACGTATTCAGCTTGCCTGATAGGATCATCATAATGCATCTTCGGTTCAGAAATGCTGAACTCCGTATAGAATGGCGGAGCTTGCAGACGTTTTCCTTGAGGATGCTTTTCTGCCCTGCGTATCAGTTCGGCATTGGCTCTCGCAAATGTCTGCCTACTGATAATTGCAGGATAAAACTCATCACCAACATAACAGCTATTTCGTATAATGCGTTTCACCATACTGTGTACCATTGGTTTGCCTGCATTTACAGAAGCATCACACAAACTCATTCCGGAAAGATAACCGTTAAAGATATTTATGATAACTGCCGCTTCCGACTCATATACAATGGCTTCACCGTTTACTATTTTGTACCCGTACATACTTCCTCCTTTAAGGTCAGACCGCATTTCAATCGGAAACCGATGCAGGTTCTTGTGTACACATAAATATTTTCTACAAAATCAGAAAACACCTCATCTCTAAATTCCGTAAGCATCTCTGTAGTTTCTATAAAGTGCAAAAGCTTTTCAGTTTCCTTTATCCCACGATGTTCTCCAGACTTATCGAAATTTTGTAATGCTGCACGGATTTCCTCATTTTCCTTTTCTACACGCATTAATTCCTGATTGTATAAAGCACCGTCAAGGAAACCATTTACACGCAATTTACGCAAATCATTCTTTCTGTCAACATTGGATTGCAACTTATTCTTCATTTGTATTATCTCTTGCAGATTTCTATCTTTATCGGCAATACGGATAGAATCATAATACGGTAAGAGCACCTGCTTACAGCCGAATATCAGCTTGTTAATCAGCGTAACAAAGGCTGCCTTTATCGCTTCATCTTTAATAAACTTCATTGAACATTCCGCTTTATTGTATAGATGTTTCGTACAAGCCCATGCAATTCCAACTGACTGTGTTTGACGCTTAAACTTATCACCACACTCACCACATATAATAATGCCGGAAAACGAATATTTATTATGATATTTACCCGTGTCCCTTACAATGTTGCGTTCATCACAATGCTTTTGTATCATTATCTGTGCCTTATCAAATTCTTCTTTACTGATAATCGGTTCATGATGTTCTTCAGCATAATAACTATCAACTTCACCATGATTATGATGACGTTTAAAGTTACTATCTGTATACGTCTTCTGAAATATGGCAGCACCATAATATTTTTCATTGATGAGTATGCCTTTAATTGTGGAACCGGACCATTCTCCACCTTTACGGGCAGGCACTTTCATTTTATTCAGCATTTGTGCAATCTTGTATGTTCCCATACCATTTAAGGTTGACGAAAAAATCAGACGAACCACATCTGCTTCTTTTTTATTTATTATCGTTCTTCCCTCATCGTTTCTGGTATAGCCATACGGCAAACTTCCAAAGATAAATGTTCCTGCCTCAATCCTCTGCTTTAATACCCACTTCATATTTTTTTGATATTGACTCCGATTCATCCTGTGCCATACTGCTGAGAATGGAAAGAACCAACTCGCTTTCCATACTACCTGTGTCAAGGTTTTCTTTTTCAAAATATATCGGAATACCGTAAGAAATCAATTCACGAACAATAGATAGGCAGTCAACTGTGTTTCGAGCAAAACGGCTCACAGATTTTGTCAGCACATAATCAATCCGACCAATGCGACATTCATACAGAAGTGCCTGCAAACCATCACGGACTTCTGCTTTTGTTCCTGTAATACCGAAATCATAAAATATTCCGGCAAACTCCCAAATCCAACTTCGCTGGATAACTTCTTGTCGATAATCGCACACATCACTCCTGTGACATAATCGGCGACGACAAACACAATTAATGCAATCATCAAGTTGTCACATCCTCCGAGAAAATAACCGAGCCAGCCTCCGATTGCTGAAAAGCAGACTCTTGTCAACGTCCAGAATTCTTTCAAGTTTCATCATTCCTTTCTTAAAAATGAGTATAAAAATACCGCCTGTGGTGTGAACCACGGGCGGTTGTTGACGGTATTTTATTTTATAAATCAGAAATAGTGCGTATAATCTCATACTTAATGAAGTATCATTCTCATTAATACCGTTCCTTCGTTATTTTCTAGTTCTTCAAATCCCATCTTCTTATACAATGCATAGCCTATTCTCATTACTTCAGGCTTTGTAGTGAAACAAACTTCCTCAATACCCAACTTGCGGCATTTATCCAACATGGCATTCAGCATAGGTCTTGCAAACCCCCGT
>JAZUOE010000262.1:0-2483 GCA_045604505.1 Ruminiclostridium sp.
CAGTTTTCTTGGCACTCTCCCTTCTGAAGAGCAGGAGCTTATTACTGTTACGCTCAGAAAAGGACTAAGTGGTACTCTCGGAAAAAACCTTGTTGAATACAACTTTCCTAATAACCAATATGAAGAAGGCGGAGCGCAGAAAATACTGTACAGTATTTTAAAAACAAAGTTTGAAAATGACACAGATACCGACGCTTTTCTTGACAGAATTACCAAGAATATTCAGTACACCTCAACCTTTGCCATAATTGCCGCACACTGCACATACACAATGTTCAGACGTGACAAAAATGATGAACTTAGCGATAACAGCAATGACTACAACTTTATTCTCACTATTTTCTGCCCTGTAGAAATCGGTGAAGATGTGCTGATTTTTGATGATGATTCAAACAATATCTGCCTTATTCCACATAAAAGCCGTGTGCTTAGCCGCAACCCCACTGACGCATTCCTTTTCCCGATTCTTACTTGCGGCGACCCTGATATTAACGCTGTTCTTTGCTATTCCTCAAAACCTAAGGAGCCTAACAAATCCCTTATTGAAGATGTTTTAGGCTGTGAAACAAGCTTTACGGCTGTTGCTGAAAAGGAAGTATTCGGAAAAGTACTTCATGATGTTGTGGGTAAGGATTTGGACTATACCCTCATCACTACAATCAATGATAAAATTGCTGAAGAGGTTAAGGAACACCGTTTTGATTCAAAACCAACTACTATAGATGATGTGAAACTCCGTGACATTCTCTGTGACGCCGGAGTAGAGGACGAAAAGCTGGAAAAGGTACATAAGGTGTACACCGAAACAGTTGGAAAAAAACCTCTTACTGCCACAAATCTTGTTACAACCAAAACTGTTGTTGCCACACCCGACATTACCATAAATATCGGTAAAAATGCTACTGAAAAGGTCAGAACTGCCCTTATCGGAGGCAAAAAATGTTTGGTTATTGACCTTGATGACCCTAATGTAATTATCAACGGACTCCCTACAACCGTAGAGTTGGCTAATTCTAAGGACGCAGGAGCAACCGCTCCTGTCAGCGCTCCAACCGAATCCGCCGACAGTGACGGTGATGACAATTACGATAACTTCTAAATAAAACTGCTGCCGCACAACAAAACGTTATGCGGCAGCTTTTGTTTTATAAATCCTGCAAATCAGCAGCAGTAAGGTCATTTTCCGCATTATCACGGGCAAGGTCATTATCTATAACAGGATAGATTTTTTCAGAAACAGGTTTTTCTTTTTTGTGAGGTTCAGCGTGATATACCTTCATATCAGGTGCTGATGTTCCTGCAATAATAGGGTTTGCGCTGTTGTGACCATGCTTTGCCTTACCCTGAATTTCAGGTACGGCGGGAGCGTTATTACGTTCCTTTGTATGAGTTACTTCAGGGCGTTTCATTCCCTGCTTTGCCATTTATATCATTCCTTTCCTTTGTTCTGTTCTTAGTATGTCCGATTTTTATATCATTAACTGAGGCAAACATTGACAAACAAATTTTGCGGCTGTATAATAAGAAAAAAGGAGGCATACAAATGGACAAAATTACTGATGTTATTTACAACCGCACAAGCTATCGCGGAACTTATAAAAACACCCCTATTCCTCGTGAACATCTTGTTGAAATAATGAATGCAGGACTTGCCGCTCCATCAGGCTGCAATAAGCAAACAACCTCTCTTATTGCTATTGATGACCCTGCGCTTTTAAAAGAACTGATTTCGATGATTGACCCACCTATTTGCGAAACTGCACCTGCAATTATCTGTGTGTTAACGCAAAAAATCTGCGCTTACAGAGATAAATGCTTTAATATTCAGGATTATTCTGCTGCAATTCAGAATATGCTGCTGACTATTAAAGCATTGGGGTATGAAAGCTGCTGGTATGAGGGACATATTACTGATGATGACCATATCGGGCATAAATTAGCACAAAGACTTGGTGTTCCGGAAGAGTATGAAATGGTGTGTATTCTTCCTGTGGGCATTGCTGAACAGCCTATAAAAAGAGTGAGAAAAAAGCCTTTTGAAGAACGTGCATGGTTTAACGGTTTCAGAAAATATAATAATCCGGACAGCTTAAATTGTCCGCATTTATATTTTATCTGATATATCAGATAAAGGGACTTCTTTTATCATGTCGTCAGTTTTAACAGTTAGCATAGTTTCACCCCATTTATCGAAATCCACATCATCAAATTCCTCATATTCAGGGTCAAGTATTTTATGAATACTGATTAAATAAGGGTTAAAATTCAGGGGATTAGAAAAATCACCCACCATGACATCAGATGTACCTGCCCAATAACAACCCTCATAAGCTATAAGGTTAGTTGCAGGGTCATAAAAAGCGTCTGTAACAATAAAGGATTCGCCGCAAACTGCATCTCTATCGTTATCATGACCTTTTGGTATGTAATTATACACCTCATAAGTGTCAATATCAATATAGCTTATTCCGTAAAGGTCAACA
>JAZUOE010000263.1:0-2581 GCA_045604505.1 Ruminiclostridium sp.
ATATTATTTTTTTCATATCTAATCTCCTTATACAAAATATGGTTAAAGTATAACACTATTTTGTACAAAAGTCAACAAACAGGAAATAAAGGTGTTTTTTGGTTGACAAAACCTGTCATTTATGCTAAAATACAAAATGTATGCTTTAATGAGGCATTATATTAACAGAAAAAAGAAAGGAAACAAAAAATGAAAAAGTTATTTGCAGCAATTCTCTCTGCAGCAATGCTCTTAAGCGTTGCATCTTGCGCAAAGGAAGACAGCGCAGCTACAGACAAGACAGACTGGGAGTACATTGAAGGAAAAGGCACATTAGTAGCAGGTATCACATTATTTGAACCTATGAACTACTATGACGAAAACGGTGAGCTTACAGGCTTTGAAACAGAATTTACAAAGGCTGTTTGCGAAAAGCTCGGTGTTGAGCCTGTATTCCAGGAAATTGACTGGCAGAAGAAGGAAATTGAACTTAAGTCCAAGACAATCGACGTAATCTGGAACGGTCTTACAGTAACAGAGGAAAGAAAGGCAAATATGGCTTTCTCCACTCCTTATGTAAGAAACAAGCAGGTTGCTGTTATCAAGGCTGAAAATGCTGAAAAGTACGTTGACGTTGCATCTATGGCAGGTGCGTCCATGACAGCAGAGGACGGCTCCGCAGGTCAGACAGCTATTGAAACAGACGCAGTTCTTTCACAGAACAGCTTTGTAGCATCTGCTGCACAGAAGGACGTTCTTATGGAAGTAAAGGCAGGAACAACCGAAATCGGTGTTATCGTCTACGTTATGGCTAAGGCATCTATCGGCGAGGGTACAGACTATGCTGACCTTGTTATCGTTGAAAATGTTGAACTTACACCCGAAGAATACGCAATCGGCTGCCGTCTTGAGGACACAGTAACACTTGAAAAAATCAATGCAGCTATTGACGAGCTTGTTGCAGACGGCACATTAAAGGCACTTGCTGAAAAGTATGACCTTGCTGACGTTTACGCATTTGAAAACTAATTAAGGAATTTTAAATATGTCATTTTTAGAAGTAACTCTACAGCTTGGCGAGGGCTTTCTGACAACCCTTAAGATTTTCCTTATAACACTTTTGTTTTCGCTGCCCTTAGGGCTTATTATCACCTTTGGCTCCATGTCTAAGGTGAAAATAATAAAGTGGATTACAAAAACCTTTGTGTGGATTATCAGAGGCACACCCCTCATGCTGCAGATTATCATTGTTTTCTACGGACCGGGACTTGTTTTCGGCGCAAAGGCACTTGGACGTTTAGAGTCGGTGCTGATTGCCTTTATCATTAACTATGCCTGTTACTTTTCGGAAATCTATCGCGGCGGTATCGAAAGTATACCAAAAGGACAGTACGAGGCGGGGCAGGTGCTTGGAATGACCAAGACGCAGATTTTCTTTAAAGTAGTGCTGTTTCAGGTTATCAAGCGCATTACCGCACCTATGGGCAACGAGATTATCACCCTTGTAAAGGACACCTCTCTTGCCCGTGTAATTGCAGTAACCGAGCTTGTTAAGGCGGCGGAATCTATAATTTCTCTTAAGGCAATCATTTGGCCGTTGTTCTACATAGGGGCATTCTATCTCCTGTTTTCGGGACTGCTATCCCTGTTGCTGGGCTACGCAGAGAAAAAGCTTAACTACTATAGCGGCTGATACATAAGGAGCATATAATGGCATTTCTCGAAGTTGAAAAAATCTATAAGAAATTCGGAAAAACAGAGGTACTGAAGGGCATTGACTTCTCTCTTGAAAAGGGCGAGGTTCTTGCAATTATCGGTTCATCAGGCAGCGGTAAGACAACCCTGCTGCGGTGCATGAACTTTCTTGAAACCGCTGACGAGGGTAAAATCTCCGTAAACGGCGAGGTGCTTTTTGACGCAGCCGCAAAGGCGTATTCCGACAAAGAGGCACGTGAAAAAAGGCTCCACTTCGGGCTTGTTTTCCAATCCTTCAATCTGTTTCCCCAATACACGGTTCTGAAAAACGTGTCACTGGCACCCGAACTGCTGAGAATAAACGAAAGCGGTAAAAAGCTGACAAGAGCGGAAAAATCCGCCATATTAAAGGAAATAGACGAAAATTCAAACCGTCTGCTTGAAATGGTCGGCTTAGGCGAGAAGAAAAATTCTTATCCCTGTGAGCTTTCGGGCGGACAGCAGCAGCGTGTTGCTATCGCAAGAGCGTTGGCGATGAAACCCGACATTCTCTGCTTTGACGAACCTACATCAGCCCTTGACCCTGAGTTGACAGGGGAAGTGCTGAGGGTAATCAGAGAGCTGAAAAACTCCGACAGGACAATGGTTGTAGTTACTCATGAAATGAATTTCGCAAAGGGCGTTGCCGATAAGGTTATCTTTATGGCAGACGGCGTGATTGAGGAAATGGGCACACCCGACGAAGTGTTCGGAAATCCCAAAAGCCCCAAAACAAAGGCTTTCCTCGAAAAATCCCTTGAAAATCCGTAATTTATAAAAGTTTATATGTATTTATCGGGGGAACCTTTCTGAAGAAAGGTTTTCCCGTACCCCTTCCAAAGACTTTTAATATGAAATTAAGCTCCAT
>JAZUOE010000264.1:0-15386 GCA_045604505.1 Ruminiclostridium sp.
AGGAAAGGAATGATATATTATGGCTTATTATAAAAGAATACGTGATTTACGTGAGGATAATGATAAAACACAAAAGGAAATAGCAGAATATCTTGGAACCCCATACCAATATTATGCAGTATACGAAAAAGGCGGAAGTGAAATCTCCTTTGAACGTGCCATACTTTTGGCAAAATACTACAATGTTAGCCTCGACTACATTGCGGGACTCACAGATAAGAAAACAGGTCTTGATGTTCCAAAGCTGACAAAGGAACAAGCAGAACTTATTGATATGCTCAACGATTTATCTCCGAAAAACAAAAAGAAGTTTACAGCTTTACTGAAACAGATGATAAACACGCTTAAATAATTCCAATACCCCATATCATTCTTGATATGGGGTATCGTTAAAAATGAGAAATACCCCTTTTCTGTACTTCCAATAGGACATCAAATTTTGTATAATGGGAAAAAGCAATACATGGAGGGTAAAGCTATGGAACTTAAAAATCCTTTCGCACTCAGAGATAACAGCGTTGTTATGATAGAAGATATTTCTATTGATGAAAAGGGCTTACGTTGTAACTGCATCTGTCCCTCATGCAAGGAGCCTTTTGAGGCAAAAATGGGGGACATAAGACGGCACCATTTTTCTCACAGCGGCAAGGGTTGTGATGAAATAAACGCATATCTGACAGGTCTTTATATGCTGCTTAACGAGTTTTTCAGTAATGGTAACAAGCTAAAATTGCCGTCTGCTGTTGTTGGATTTTCTCTTTCGGATAACTATTGCCTGACAGAGGAAAATGTTGCTGAAAATACATGGCTATGCAAAAAAACACGTAACAAAGATAATGAAATAGTGCTTTTTGACGGGAGCGAGGTAGAGTTTGATTCTTCTTATGTGAAGGTGGGAAATGACGGCAGACCCAGTGCGATTATTGCCCAGTCAAATGGCAGAAAATTAGCCATAAGAATAACCCCGCCTGATACTGTATGTCGGAATGGTGAGGCAAAAAGATATAAAGATTACCCCACAATTGAGGTTGACCTTTCTGATTTGGAGGACCAGCTGCAGCAATTCAAAAAAGCAGATTTTTATAACTATCTTTCAGAAAATGAGGACATTTACCGCTGGATTTACAACCCGAAAATCCAGGACGCATATCCCAAAATTATTGAAAAATCACAGCAAAGGTATGCAGCCGCTCAGGAGCGCAAGAGAAAAGAGTGGGAACTAGCTGAAAGAAAGGCTAAGGAAGACGCTGAAAGAAGAGCGCATGAGGCTGCTGCAAGAATGCGCATGGAGGACGAAAGAAGAAGGACCTATGAGGCAAAAAGAAATCTTAAGGGGCAATCTGAATTTCTGTTTATACAGAACGGCAAAAAAACTCCTGTTGAGTTCGTTGATGTAGAGGGGGATATTTACACTATAGGTACAGTGGTAAGATGCCGTTCGGAAATCGGAACGATTATAGAGATTTCCAGGCTAGTTACAGGTATGCACGAGATAGAAATTCTTTTCCAGGACGGCAGAAAAAACAAGTTCGCCATTGAACCTCTTATAGAAAATAATATGCTGACAAAATATTGAGTACACATTAATAAATAAACCCCGAAAGCCTTGCATCACAAGCATTTCGGGGTGATTTTATTTATAGAATTTGCTTTTGGTCAATATAAATGCGGCGGAAACAGCTAGAACTGCTGCAATTATCAGTGAGGCAACGGTGTAGGGCAGAGGTAAATCCACCACATTCATTCCGTAAAAGCTGAACACGATTGTTGGCAGCTCAAGTACGATTGTGATAACAGTCAGCACCTTCATTGCCTGGTTCAGGTTGTTGGAAATGACGTTTGAGTAAGCGTCCATTGTGTTTGACAAAATATTTGAGTAAATGTTACTCATCTCAATAGCCTGTTTTACTTCGACAAGTACGTCTTCCAGCAGCTCCTGGTCCTCATCATAAAGCTTGATAATCCTGCCTCGTAAGAGTTTTTCAAGGACCGTTTCGGTTGTTTTAAGTGAGGTGGAGAAGTAGACAAGGGATTTTTCAAGGCTGAGTAACTGCAGCAAAGCCTTGTTTGTCATGGATTTATGGAGCTGTTTTTGAGCGTAGTTGAAGATTTTATCAATCTGTTTTAAGAATTGCAGATACTTAGCGGCAATCCTTAAAAGTAAGCAGAAAATAAACCTGGTCTTGAACTGAGTCTTGATGTTTTTTACCACGCCCTTAGCGAAATCGTCAATAATTGAGTTTTCCTTAAGGCTAACGGTAATTACATACTGGTCTGTAAGTATGATACTCATAGGCAATGTGTAGTAAGAGAATGTCTTTTCATCTGTATCATCGGCTTTTTCCGCAACAGGATAGTCAAGAACTATGAGTGTTTGTCCTTCGTCGCTTTCAATACGTGAGCTTTCCTCTTCGTCCAATGCGGAGCGGATATAGTCACGGTCAATATTCAGCTCATTCTCCAGCTTTGAAATTTCCGCCTCAGTAGGAGCAACAGCGGAAATCCAGCAACCAGCCTCTAAAGTATCGGTTTCTTCGATGGTGTTTTCGATGGTTTTGTAAATTCTGAGCATAGCTGTACAATTCCTTTCTCATCACAGGGTACAGCTATTCAACTGCACACTATGGAATTAAATTTGTTTTCGCCCACAAGGGTCTGCAGTTGTCATTATTATAACCAGCCTTTCTTGATGTTGTGCGGCATTCCGCAAGTATTTTTATTTTACCACATCTTTGCCGATTTTGCAACCTGTTTATGAAAATTTTTATTATAAAATCAAAATATTTTAATTTTGCCATCTAAAAAAGCGAAAACATAACCTGTCCAAAAGTCAGGACAAAATTGAAGAAATTTTAGCGGTTTTACCCTTGACAAACGGGTAAAATCTTGATATAATAAGTAGGCTTGGTGTACAAGAGTACGCCAAAATCCTTGCTCATACAGAAAGTATGGGCCGAAAGTCTATAAGGAGGTATAGAAAATGGCAAAGTTAGGCGAAAAGTACGAAGCAGTCGTTGTGTTCTCTTTAAAGAATGGAGAAGAACAGGTACAGAACCTCGTAGCTAAGTTTTCCGACTTAATCAAGGAAAATGCTGAACTCGTAAACGTTGATGAATGGGGCAAGAGAAAACTCGCATACCCTATCAACTACGAAACAGACGGCTACTATGTAGTTTACAATTTCGACAGTAAGCCTGATTTCCCCATTGAGTTTGAGCGTGTTATCAACATTACTGACGGTATCTTACGTTCACTCGTTGTATTACGCAAGTAATTAGGGAAACAGACAAAACAAGGGAGGGTTACAATGTATAACAAAGCAATATTAATGGGCAGAATCTGCAATGATCTTGATCTTAAAACCACACCTTCGGGAGCTACAGTTCTTTCTTTCAGAATTGCAGTTGACCGTAGTTATCAGGTTAAGGGTGAAGAACGTAAGTCTGATTTCTTCAACGTAGTAGCTTGGAGAGCAACCGCTGAATTTATTTCACGCTTTTTCTCAAAAGGCAGAATGATTCTCGTTGAGGGTGAACTTCAGACAAGACAGTATGTTGACAAAAATGGTTCAACACAGACTGTTGTAGAGCTTGTCGTTGATAATGCACGTTTTACTGGTGAATCAAAACCTCAGGGTAATGGCGGCGCAGGTTATCCCGCTCCACCTCCTGCATACAATGCTCCCTCCGCACCGGTTCAGCACCCCGCTGGACAGTCAAATGCAGCTCCCGTTTCTTCAAACGGTAATTATTCTGCAAATGACTTCTCACAAACTACAGAAACAAATGATGATTATCCATTTTAAAGAAGGAGGATTCTAACAATGGCTGAAAAGAAGGAAATGAACGAAAGAGCAGCTCGTCCTGTTAAGCGTACAAGAAAAAAGGTTTGTCAGTTCTGCGCTGATAGAGCTGAATTCATTGATTACAAGGACGTTGCTAAGCTTAAGAAGTGCATGACAGAGCGTTCTAAGATTTTACCCCGTCGTGTAACTGGTTGTTGTGCTTATCATCAGAGAGAGCTTACAACAGCTATCAAGAGAGCAAGACTGTTTGCCCACATTCCTAACGTTTCTGACTGATTAACGTAAATATAAAGAAAACAGACCGTTTTAAATCGGTCTGTTTTTGTTTTATAAAAGGCGGGTAGAAAACCCGCCTTTGTTAATCACATTTATCTTCTTTAAAAAATCCATTTATGTCTGTCAAAATATTGCTGCCTTCAGTTATAAATCCGAATTTTTGCAGACGAAACAGCTTTCTTTCATCAGAAAGGTCAAATCTTGCAGACTTAACACAACGATTGTCAGCGTAGGCTAAAATTGCTCTCACAAGGCCATCGTAAAAGAATTCTTCAACGCTTTCCAACTGCGAAATAACAATCTCATCACCCTCAATGGAACCTGAAACGCTGCCTAAAACCTCATCATTTTCCTTTAACTCATAGAGAATGCGGTCGGTGACGTCTTTGTTGGGTAAAATAGTAATCATCTGCGCTTTCCACCCCTTTTACCGTTGAATGCGGGACGTTCTGACTGTCCGATTGCACTGCGGAGTATACGCATTTCTTCTTTGGTAAGGTCAGCGTACTCGCCCGGCTTTAACATACCAAGCTTTATGCCGCCTACTGAGGTGCGGCGAAGTCTTTTTACAGTGAGATTAACCGCCTCGCACATTCGGCGAATCTGACGGTTTTTGCCCTCTTTGATTGTAAATTCAAGCACTGTTCTTTCGTCCTCTTCCAAAAGGATATTGACGATACAAGGTCTTGTCATAACATTAGGCTCTATTTCAACACCTGCCATAAGCTTATTAACCTGTTCTTCAGTAACTTTTTCTGCAACAGTTACACGGTAGGTTTTAGCAACGTGCTTTGTGGGGTGCATAATATCATTAGCAAAGGAACCGTCATTTGTGAGCAGCAGCAAACCTTCAGAGTTTCTGTCAAGTCTGCCGATAGGATAAACGCGCTCGTTAATACCGTTTAAAAGGTCAGTAACCGTTTTTCTGCCTTGTTCATCGCTCATTGTGGTAACGTAACCACGAGGCTTATACAGCTTTATGTAGCGGAGGGTGATACCCTCTGCCTTTATTTTTTCGCCGTTTACGGTAATAAGGTCATTTTTCGGGTCAGCCTTATCTCCGATAGAAACAGGTCTGCCGTTGACCTTAACCTCGCCGTTTTGAATATACTGTTCAGCTTTTCGTCTTGAACAATAGCCGCTATCGGCAATAATTTTTTGTATTCTAACTTTTTCCATATAAATTCTGTCCTTTTAAATAATTTACAGGGCCTAGCTTAATCCGAACATTTCAAGAAATTCGTCAAAAACCCCTTTTTCAGATTCAGCACGGTTGCATTCTGTTTCAGCGATAAGAGGAATGCTTGAAATTTCGGTGTTGTTTCTGTAGATTTTGGCAACCCCGACTTTTTCGCTTTTTTCAATATCGGCATACAAGAAAGAGGGGAGATAATACTCGATACGAATACTCTTTGCATCTTCATTGCGAACGCCGATAGTTTCAGTTCTTTCAGGGATTACACGTATGCTGTTTTTATCGCCGCCAAACACATTTACAGTAAAGCTGTCAGGTTCGATTTCTACAGGAGTTAGCTGTGAAAAGCCGTAATCAAGCATTTTTTCATGGTCATTCCAATCATCAGGAGCATTCAGCGTTACGGCAATAACCGTCATACCGTCCCTTTCTGCCGCTGAAACAAGACATCTTCTTGCATTATCTGTAAAGCCTGTTTTTACCCCGATACAATCGTCATAGAGATAAAGGAGCTTGTTGGAGTTGTACAGAGTTCGCTTATAGGGCGGGTTTCCATACTCCAAAGAGGCGGAGGAAACACCGCATATTCTACGGAATTCTTCGTTTTTAAGGGCATACCTTGTGAGGATTGCCATATCATAAGCGGTAGAATAGTGCCCATCTGCGTCAAGTCCTGACGGGGTGACAAAGTTGGTATTTTTCATGCCGATTTCCGCTGCCTTACGGTTCATTTTATCAGCAAAAGCGTTTATTGTACCTGAAACGCTGACAGCTGCGGCATTTGCAGCATCATTGCCTGAAGGCAGGAGCATTCCGTAACATAAAGCGCGGCGAGTTACAATATCACCCTCTTGAAGTCCCATAGAGGTGCCCTCAACTCGGATTGCCATACTGTCTACAACAAACCGTTTATCAAGCTGTCCTTCCTCAAGAGTCAGAAGAGTGGTCATAATTTTTGTGGTACTTGCCATTGCTCTTTCTTCGTAGGCATTTTTCTCATAGAGAACCTCACCTGTGTCTGCGTTAATAACAATTGCACTTTCTGCTGTTATTTCCGTTGGCTCGGCAAAGCAGCAGAAATTAAAATTAAGCATAGCAAAGCAAACGGTAAGTACCGCTGTAATTTTTTTCATTATATTGTACCTTCCTGTTAAAGTAATGGGTTACTATTATATGACAGGAGATACAAATTATTTATTTTTTCTCAAAAAGTAATTATTCTGTTTCTACTTTTTCTGTTTCCTTTTCCTTCTTCTTGCCGAAAAGCTCCTTAGCTTTATTTAAAAGCTCAGGTGCGCTTTCAAGAAGAGAGTCAACAGGGCTGCCCTTTGCACCAAGCTCAAGAATTTTTGTATCGCCTGTAGGAGATACAACGATAAATGCCTGTGGCTTAATGGAAACACCGGCACCTGCGCCGCCGCCGAAAACTTCCTTTTCAACCTTAGCGGGAATGTCGCTGCCACCTGATGCAAAACCGAAAGATACCTTAGAAATAGGGATAATGGTTGTGCCGTCGGGAGTTGTAACAGGGCTACCGATAATTGTGTTTACATCAACTAAGTCACGGATTTTCTCCATTGATGTACTCATAAGACCTTCTAAATGCTGTGCCATAATTATTTTCCTTTCTTACCCGCTTTTTTGGTTTTTGCGGGAGTTGGTTGTTGATTATATTTCATATATGTTTTAAGTACACGCGCTGCCAACCATATTACACAGGTGATAGCGGTGGATAAACGTAATTTAAGAACGAAGTAAACGAAAATATCGCTTTCTTCTTTTGAGAAATCCGCCTCAACGTGAACTTCCTTTACGTGGGCAGTGAAGTAGGTCGTCAGCCATTCAAAGAACGGATAAAGAACAGAACATACGCCGCCGTAAGAGATTGCGGTTTTAGCCGCATCATCTGACGCCACAACCCAGTCTACATAAACATCATACCAGCGTATTTTCTTAAATAGCCTTTTAAGAGGCGGTGATGCGCTGCGTACATAGTCCATTATCATGTCCAGGTCAATATTGGGTAAAGGCTTGTTCTCTTTTTTAGGCTTTTTGCCTTTTTTGTTCTCATCAGAGGTGGTTTTTTCTTCTGTTGGCAGCTCCTGTGAGCTTTCCTCTTTATTTGGGGTTGTTGGCTCAGTAGGTGGTGCTGCGTCTTTTTTTACTTTTTGTTTTTTAGGCTTTTTTGTTTTCTTCTTTTTGGGTTTTGCGTTTATGTCAAAAACGGTAAAGCCTAAAAATTTAACCGTTAATTCAATTTTCTTTTCATAAGTAAAGGTAACTGTAACCGACTGCCATAGTACAATCAGAATGAGAAGAACTATGGAGCCGAATATTATCCAACCTGTCATAGCCTCATTCCTTTCACGGTCGGTATTAAATAATCAGGAATTATCCTCTGCTGCTTTTCTTTCCAGTTCAAGCTCGGCAAGTTCATCAAAGTCAAGCTGACCTTCCTGATTAGGCAGGGGTGGCAGTTCTTTCAAGGAAGAAATACCAAAGCAGCGGAGAAATGTATCGGTTGTACGATACGCAACAGGTCGTCCCGGTAAGTCCAGTCGTCCTGCCTCTTCCAGTAAATCACGCTCTACAAGAGTGTTTACAACGCTTGAACTGTCTATTCCACGAACCTGTTCTACAAAGGATTTTGTAACAGGCTGATTATAAGCGATAATTGACAAAGTTTCCATTGCCGCCTGTGACAAGGGCTGCTGCTTTCTTGTTTCAAGGGCAGATTTTATATATGAGGAATATTCGGGACGGGTGGTTATCTGAAAGCCGTCGTTAAGACGGATAACCTGAAGTCCGCTTTCCTGTACATTATATCTTCGTTGGAGCTGTTCGATAAGCTTTGCGGTTGTTTCAACGTCAATCCCACTTGCCTCTGACAGCTTTTCAGGTGTTATCGGGTCGCCGTGAGCAAACATAACCGCTTCAATTATGGCAATGCTTTCATTAAGTTCCATCTGCTGTTTCCTTTCGTTTCATCATTGTCAGATATTCGCCGTCCTCTGAAAATTCAACCCTAGAGTGTTTTGAAAGTTCAAGCAGTGCTAAAAATGTAGCAACCTGCTCTGAACGGTTCTGACCCCGATAAAGGTTCTTTATTTCAATAATTTCGCCGTGTCGGATTTTTTTTAGTACATACATTACCTTAGTAAACACGCTGACGTAATTTTGCACTACGATAGGCTTTAAAACCTGCTTTGCGTCGTTTTTCAGCTTTTCGCTCTTGTTACTTACGGCAGAAAAGCTATCAACAAGCTCATATTTATCGTGAAGATTACGATAGGTATTATCCACAGGAATATCCATAGGGTCACGGACAAAGATTATATCACCGACAAAATGTCGTTTTAAGCGCTCGGCAACTGCCTTACATAAAGCATATTCAATAAGTCTGCCGGAAAGCTCCTTTTTAAGCTCCTCAACCTCATGTTTCGGCAATAAATCGGCGGTTTTTATAAATATGAGGTGTGCCGCCATTTCAATAAATTCACCCGCAACTTCAACATCTGCGTCCTGCATTTTTTCAAGGTACAGCAGAAATTGTTCAAGCAGAATAGAAATTTCAATATCTCGAATGTTCAGCTTATGCTTACGGATAAGGTCAAGCATAAGGTCCAGCGGTCCCTCGTATATTTCCAGTTTAAAGCTAAGTTCTTCCATTTTATGTTCCTTTAGCAGATAAAACTTGTTATAAAGTTGAGGCCAAGACTGATATAGTAAGAAACAAGAGAGATTGGTCCTGAAAGCAGACTTGAACCCATAATGATAAAGAGGGCAATTCTCATATAGTGTTCATATTTCATAATGCTGAAATAAATTTTATTGGGGAGAAATGCTGAAACAATATGAGAGCCATCAAGGGGCGGAATAGGTATAAGATTAAATACAGCAAGGCCGATATTTATATCAATTATCATGTCAAGAGCAAATACAATATACCCGATTACTGCGTCGGAAACATAATAATAATAAGGGAACAGAACACAAACATAATCACCGGGATTAAGGACGATAATTATTTTAGCGATAATAAACGTAACTAATGCAATAAGTATATTGGAAACAGGACCGGCAAGTGCAGTGAGCGCCATAACATTTCTCATTGAAACCTTACGTGCCTTGTATGCCTGTACAGGAACAGGCTTTGCCCAACCAAAACCGCATATAAGCATAAGAATTGTACCCATAGGGTCAAGGTGGTCAAGAGGGTTAAGAGAAATTCTTCCTTGCTCCGCTGCAGTTGAATCACCCAACCACTTAGCCATAAGAGCGTGTGCGGATTCATGTATAGGGAATGAAATCAGAAAGATAATAAGATATGAAAAAACAACCAAAATAATGTTTATTGGTGTAGGGTCGCTTAGTATTGCTCTAATCATAGTTTCTCCTTTATGTCAGAAAATTACAATCAATATTAATTATACTATATTAATTAAAAATTTGCAAGTGTTTTCAGCAAAATATACCCTTTGTTGTCATTAATCCTCTGCTGAAACAAACCTCCACTCTATTTTGCTCCAGTATTCTCCTGCATAATCAACACCAACACGTGGTTTTGTAACATATTTTACTTTCTTTTTATCGTCCTCAAGCCATATTTCTTTGCTTTTGGTAAGGTCGGCTTTGTTAAAGCTGCGGTCGATACCAAGATATTTTGTCAGCTTAGCAGGGCCGTTGTAACCTTCACAGCAGCGGATAAGCACTGCCTCAGGGCTGCCTTCCTCGCCGCAGACTACATTAAACATATTATGCATTCCGTAAATTAGGTAAACGTAGGCAACCCCGCCCTTGCCGAACATTACAGAGGTGCGCTCGGTTTTTCCTTTACTTGCATGACAGGCTAAATCTCCTGTTCCCATATAACATTCAGTTTCGGTAATGCGCAGTTTTTTAGTTTCACCGTTTATGCAGGTGCAGAGCAATTTCCCAAGAAGTAATGGAGCTAACTCCAAAGCTGATTTTGAAAAAAATTCCATATCGGTTATTTTTGACATGAAAAATGCCTCCTTTTTTATAGTTTAATGATGATTATTAAGATAATAATACTTATGAGCGTAATTGCGCTGAAAAAATTGTGTAAAAAAGCTGAAAAAGATTTAAGGAAGAGTTTTATGAAAAAGCTATTCGGAAAACGTACAGACCCTATGAAAAAGGCAATGGAAGTAGCGGACACCAGCATTCCCTCAGTTACTGACCCTAACGGAATGTACACAGGAGTACCTGCTGACCCTATGGAAAAGCCTGTGCAGGACGCAGATGACCTGTAAATAAAACATTGGGGCGTTGGTGAAAAAAGCACTGACGCCCTTTGCGTTATTGACATAAATACTAAATTGTGCTACAATTAAAGTTGTGTTTAAGTTTAAAAGCCACCACATTCAGGACGGAGAAATATGAAGAAAAATAAAATTTTATATCTGTTTCTTTCGGCAGTTGTAATGCTTGGCGGCTGTTCGAAAGTCGGCGGTGAACCACCCGCACAAACAACTCCAAAAGGTGTTGTAATGGCGACAGAGCAGGAAATCAAACCTGCTGAAACTATTTCTGTAACAGAAACCACCACTATGCTTATTGATGTGCCCGAACCGGAAGAGCAAAGCGGCAGCGCAATAATCGCTTTCGGCGGTGATACAACCCAGTCAGATGTTTTTGCAGAGGCAACCTCATGGCGCTCTATGCTATATCCTTTTGAAGATGTGGCAGATATTTTCACAAATGCGGATATTTCCTTTGTAAATCTTGAAACCTGCGTCAGCGACAGGGGAGAGAGTGAAAAGAAAGAGGGGTTCGGTTTCCGCACAGAGCCAAAGTATCTTGAGGTATATACCTCAGCGGGAATTGACATTGTGTCCTGCGCTAACAACCATGTACGTGATTTTGGAATGGACGCACTCAGCGACACCTTTGAAAACCTGAATACTTACGGTTTGGGATATATCGGAGCGGGTAGAAATGCAACAGAGGCGGCAAAATGTGAAGTTTTCACAGTGAATGGATTAAAAATCGGATTTACTGCTCTTAATATGATAAACATGAATCCTACATGGTATGCTACAGACGAAAGAGCAGGTATAAACTGTGTTGATTTTGCTGACTGTCAGGATTATCTTGACCTGATTTCTGAATATGATAAGGCCTGTGATGTGCTTGTTGTATCAGCACATTGGGGAGTTGAATATACAAACGCAATTACAGAGGAACAACAGCAATTTGCACATCTTCTCTGCGATAATGGTGCGGATATAATTCTCGGTCATCATTCCCACACCCTACAGCCTGTGGAAAGCTACAATGGCAGTATGATTTTTTACAGCTTAGGCAACTTTTTGTTTTATAAAATGGACGATGATGCGGGAAAGACAGCGATATTTGAAATTGAAGTTGATAAAAACGGTTTTGTCAGCGGCAAACTGTCGCCTGTTTTTATTTCAAACTGTAAGGCAAATCTGCTTGATACCGATGATGAAATGTATGGTGAAATTATAGAGCTTTGCCGCAGTATTTCAGAGCCTTACGGCGTTAAAATAACGGAGAATGGGGGTATAGAGCCTAATATATGAAACTAAAAAAAATCATGGCATTACTGCTGTGTTTCGCCCTTTGCGGCTGCTCAGCAGAGGCAGTACAGGCCAACACCCTTCCTGCCGTCGTTTACATATCATCTACAACTGAAGAGCCGCCTATAATTACAACCAACAATACAGAGGGTATTACCGCTGAGGCTGTAACTTCGCCTGTAGAAACCACCGCAACAACTACCACAACCACCACTGTTCCTGTTACAACTACCACGACAACTACTACAACCACTGCAGTTACGACAACAACTGCTGTAACAACGTCGGTTTCACGTCCAAGACAAACAACAACTGCTGTAACAACCAAAAAGCCTGTTGTTTATAAAAATACTATTGAGATAACAGGGCCTAATGTTGTTTATACAGGTGAGAGCTTTGATTTTGGCTATAAAATAAGCCACCGCAACGCTGAACGTGCCTCTGTTTTATGGCAGTGTACAGGCATAGCCGGAAAGCTTTCTGCTGACGGTAAGTTTGAGGCATTGCAGTCAGGTACTGTAATGCTGAAAGTGTCGGATATATCCAACGGTCTTACTGATACACTTATGGTACACGTGGTAGACAGCCCTGAGGATATTAATTTCGTCTGCGAGGTAAACGGCATTCCTATCGCCAACAAGACATATCCTGTTCCTGCTGATTATAATCCGGGTTTGCTGGACGAAACCTACAACGCTTTTATGAAACTGAAACAGGCTGCCTTAAACGACGGAATTGAGATAAACTTCATGTCGGGTTTCCGTTCTTATGAGGAGCAGACAGAGGTTTATGCAAACTGGAATAAGGTTTATCCCGACGGACAAGCTGACCGTGTTTCTGCTCGTCCCGGACATTCGGAGCATCAGCTTGGTCTTGCTATTGACGTAAATTCCATTGAGTTTACCTTTGCTGACACACCTGAGGGAATATGGCTCTCAGAAAATTGCTGGAAATACGGCTTTATTATCCGCTATAAAGAGGGAACTGAGCATATTACAGGTTATATGTATGAGCCTTGGCATATTCGTTATTTAGGCGAGGAGTTAGCAGAAGAGGTGCATTTCAGCGGACTTACTTTAGAGGAATATCTTGGAATTGATTCTTATTACAGAATTGAGAAGTACGAATTTGGTGATGAAACTGTAAATTGAATCCTTGTAATATAAAAGCCGCAGGTTGTCCTGCGGCTTTATTGTTTAATTATTCACCGGACTGAGCCTTTTTCTTAGCCTCAATATCAGCGAGAGCAGCCTTTCTGGAAAGACCGATTTTACCCTGATTGTCAATCTTGATAATCTTAACGATAATCTGGTCGCCAACGTCACAAACGTCCTCAACCTTTTCTACACGGCGGTTTTCAAGCTCGGAAATATGAACCATTCCTTCCTTGCCGGGTGCAAATTCAACGAATGCGCCGAATTCCTTAACACGAACAACCTTACCCTTGTAGATAGCACCGATTTCGGGCTCTGTAACAATAGACTTGATTGTATCAAGACAAGCGTTAGCCTTTTCGCCGTTTGTACCGCAGATAAATACGTTACCTTCTTCGTCAATATCAATTTTAACTTCAAAGTCAGCGCAAAGTTTCTGAATAACCTTACCGCCTGTACCGATAACTTCTCTTATCTTATCAACAGGAACCTTTGTGCTAATCATCTTAGGAGCGTATTCATTTACAGTTGCTCTTGGAGCAGGAATAGCCTTAAGCATTACTTCATCAAGAATCTTAATTCTTGCCTTGTGTGTCTTAGCGAAAGCGTCAGCAATGATTTCAGGTGTAAGACCGTCAATCTTAAGGTCCATCTGAATAGCTGTAATACCCTTGTGAGTACCGCCAACTTTAAAGTCCATATCGCCGTAGAAGTCCTCAAGACCCTGAATGTCAACCATTGTCATCCAACGGTCACCCTCTGTAATAAGACCGCAGGAAATACCTGCAACAGGAGCCTTAATCGGTACACCTGCGTCCATAAGTGCAAGTGTGGAACCGCAGATAGATGCCTGAGAAGTGGAACCGTTAGAGGAGAGAACTTCAGAAACAAGTCTGATTGCGTAGGGGAATTCTTCAACAGGGGGAATAACAGGTTCAAGGGCTCTCTGAGCGAGTGCGCCGTGACCGATTTCACGTCTGCCGGGACCTCTACTTGCCTTTGTTTCACCAACGGAGTAAGCAGGGAAGTTGTAGTGGTGCATATATCTCTTGGTATCTTCTTCGTCAATACCTTCTAACTTCTGAGCGTCGCTGACAGGACCAAGTGTAGCAACTGTAAGAACCTGTGTCTGACCTCTTGTGAAAAGACCTGAACCGTGAACTCTGGGTAAGAGAGAAACTTCAGATGCGAGGGGACGCATATCGTCCATGCCACGTCCGTCAACACGTTTCTGTTCATCTAAGAGCCAACGTCTTACGATAACCTTCTGGAGCTTGTAGATAGCCTCATCAATCATAGATGCCTGGTCAGGGTAGATTTCGTCATACTTTTCGTGAATAGCGTCCTTGATAGGCTGAAGTCTTGCTTCACGGATATTCTTGTCGTCTGTGTCAAGAGCGTACTTAACCTTGTCACCGAATTCTTCCATAAGAGCGTCGATAAGGTTATGGTCAATTTCCATAGAGGGGAATTCAAACTTAGGCTTACCGATAGCGGCCTGGATTTCCTTGATGAATGGGATAATGGACTTGTTGATTTCTTCGTGACCTGCCATAATAGCCTTAAGCATTGTGTCATCATCAACTTCGTTTGCACCGGCCTCAATCATAACAACCTTCTTTTCGCTTGATGCAACAGTAAGCTGTAAGTCAGACTTAGCTCTCTGTTCAGCGTCAGGCATAAGCACGATTTCGCCGTCAACTAAGCCAACGGAGATACCGCCGATAGGTCCGTTCCAAGGAATATCGGAGATTGTAACAGCAACAGATGCACCAATCATAGAAAGGATTTCAGGCTGTGTGTCGGGGTCAACTGCAAGAACAGTCATAACGATAGCAACATCGTTTCTCATATCCTTAGGGAAAAGGGGACGCATAGGACGGTCAACCACACGTGATGTAAGGATAGCCTTTTCACTGGGTCTGCCTTCTCTTTTAAGGAAACCGCCGGGAATTTTACCTACTGCGTAGAGCTTTTCCTCGTAGTCAACTGAAAGCGGGAAAAAGTCAACACCGTCACGGGGCTTAGGACTTGCAGTAACGTTTACCATAACAACAGATTCGCCGTAACGAATCCAGCAGGAGCCGTTTGCAAGACCACACACTTTACCGGTTTCAACAGTTAATTCTCTACCGGCAAAGGTGGTTTTAAAAGTTCTGTAATTGTTGAACATTTCTGTTCCTCCTTGTATTTTTTATTTCACAAGGTACAGTTTTTAGCAATAAAGTCAGCCTGAAATAATTTTCAGACTCAGTTTACCGCTAAAAATCACTGTACCTGCAAATTTCTTGAAAATCGGTAAAAAGGGCAGAACGAACTCCGTTCTACCCCTTTTGATGCCATAATTACTTACGGATACCGAGCTTAGCGATGATTGCACGGTAACGTTC
>JAZUOE010000265.1:0-16604 GCA_045604505.1 Ruminiclostridium sp.
CCTGATTGTAACAGCAGCCTTGCGGTTTTTACCTGTGTAGGTTTTGCTGGAGGGTTTAGAGATGGAGAGGGAGGAGATTGATTTTTTTGTGGTTGAGGTTTCACCTGTGTATATTTCACTTCCGAAGGTGAGTTTTACAGGTGTATGTGTTAATTTTGAGCCGTCAGGGTCTGTAGAACTGCCGTTTGCGAGAACACCAAATGCAGCTTTAATATCTACCGCTGACAAAAATGCAACATATATGCTTTCAGGTACTGAAAAATATACAGTCCATGCACGTGTATAGGAACCGCTTGAATTTTTATATATATCATAAAAAGCAAATGCTCCATTTAATGCAATTTCTTTGCCGTCAAACGCTCCTGCTGAAGGCATATACATATATATTTGGTCAGTTCCTGCTGTGTATTGGCTATTACTTGATTGCAGATAACCTGTTTTGTTATCTGCTGTTGTAAACGAAATCAGGGCACACCAACTGCCATTATTTTCAATTGCTCTTTTTCCTGCCGCTGAAAAGTCTTCGTTTGAAATGCCTTTTAAGTGAATAAAGTAATATCCGTCATTGGCCTCAGTTTGGATAAATAAATCCGACTTCATAGCCGCTCCTGCACTGATTGTACCTACATATAAGGTACTCACCATAATTGCCGCCGTTAAGAATACTGACAACATTTTCTTCAAAGTTTTCATTTTAAATTTCTCCTTTGAGTATTATTTTTTAAAATTTAATATTTATAGTATACATTATTTAAAAAATAATGTCAATAGCCTGTGTAAAAATTGAAAATAATATTTATAGTATATATTATATAACAAAAACAATTCAGGAGATATGCTATGATAGATATTAAATCAGTTTTTGGACAGCGTGTCAGACATTATCGAAAGAATAAAGGGTTGAATCAAGAACAGTTAGCGGAGCTGTGCAACCTTCATCCTACCTATATAGGTCAGCTTGAGCGAGGCGAAAAAAACGCGTCCCTTGAAACAATAATGAAAGTTTGCGAGGGTCTTTCGATTTCTCCTGAGGTGCTGTTTCAGAACATTGTGCCTTGTGACGGCAATAATGCGGCTCAGGAAATATATAATATGGCAATTACGCTTTCCGATGAGAAACAAGAGGAGCTGTTGGACATAGTTGAAAAAATCTATACAATTCTGTAAATTTAAAAATAAACCAAAATATCAGCTTTAAATCGGCAATTCTTTGTCATTGTTTTGCTGTTTTAACACTTGAAATCGGTTAAAAATAGTGATATACTAAAATAAAAAACGTATCGACCCCTCTGCCCGTACCTTTCGGACAGGCTCTCCCTACGGTGAAAGGAAAATGCAGATGTATATTTTTGATAGCCACGTTCATATTTATCCTGAAAAAATCGCAGATAAAGCTGCAGAGAATATCGGTGCTTTTTACGATATTAAAATGAATTATAACGGCAGCATTCCCGTCCTGCTTGAAAACTGTGAAAAGGCAGGTGTAAACCGCTGCTTGGTTCATTCTGTTGCTACAACACATGAACAGGTGCAGAAAATCAATGATTTTATATCTCAGAGCGTAAAAGAATATCCCGATAAATTTGTTGGCTTTGGTTCGCTCCACCCTTCTATGAGTGCCAAAGAGTCTGATGAAGAGATAAAGCGTATGATTGAAATGGGGCTTATGGGCATAAAGCTGCACCCTGATTTTCAGAAATTTAATATTGATGATAAACACGCAATGGAGCTTTATGAGGTAATTGACGGACGTTTACCGATTTTATTCCATACAGGGGATAAGCGTTTTGGCTACTCATCTCCTTGCAGACTTGCTGTTGCAGCCAAGCGTTTCCCACGACAGAAAATGATAGGTGCGCATTTCGGTGGTTGGTCTGAATGGGAGGACGCTCAGAAATGCCTCACTGATTTTGAAAATGTATATGTGGATACCTGCAGCTCTATGGCATTTATATCTCACGAAAAAGCAATGGAGTATATTCACGCTTTTACTGAGGATAAGGTTTTCTTTGGCACAGATTATCCTATGTGGAATGCGGCAGAGGAGATAGAGCATATAAACTGTCTTGACCTTACAGAAACAGCTAGAGAGAAGATTTTCTACAAAAATATCTGTAAATTTTTAGGAATTGAAATCTAAAAGCTTGTTTTTATAGAGAACTATTGACTTTTTATGACATTTTGAGTATAATATTAGAGTATATTTTCTACACAAACGAAAGGACAACTTACAATGAAGTGGACAAGTCTTAATGATTTAAGAGAAAGCTACCTTAAATTTTTTGAAAGCAAGGAACATCTCAGAATGAATTCCGCTCCCCTTGTACCTCAGGGAGATAATTCCATTCTTTTAATCAATGCGGGTATGACACCCCTTAAAAAGTACTTTCAGGGTATTGAAACTCCCCCTAGAAAGAGAGTTACAACCTGTCAGAAATGTATTAGAACACCTGATATTGAAAACGTAGGTAAGACCGCAAGACACGGTACTTATTTTGAAATGCTCGGTAACTTCTCCTTCGGAGATTATTTCAAGCATGAGGCTACAGCATGGGCATGGGAGTATCTTACTAAGGTGCTTGAAATTGAACCTGAAAAGCTTTGGATTACAATTTACGAAGAAGATGATGAGGCAGGGGATATTTGGGCAAACGAAGTAGGCGTTCCCCGTGAAAGAATCATCAAGCTTGGCAAGAGTGAAAACTTCTGGGAACACGGCAGCGGTCCTTGTGGTCCTTGTTCCGAAATTCACTTCGACAGAGGTGAAAAGTACGGTCCCTTTGAGAGCTTTGAACAGGCAAGTGACTGCGACCGAATTATCGAAATCTGGAATAACGTATTTACACAGTTTGATAATGACGGTCACGGTAACTATACACAGTTGGCAACCAAGAATATCGACACTGGTATGGGTCTTGAAAGACTTGCTTGTGTAATGCAGGGTGTTGATAATATGTTTGAGGTTGACACAATTCAGAATATTATCAAGCGTATCTGCTCTGTTGCAGGTAAGACTTATGGCGATAACTACAAGGAAGATGTTTCTATCCGTGTTATCACTGACCACGCAAGAGCAACTACCTTTATGGTTGGCGACGGCGTAAGACCTTCAAACGAAGGCAGAGGCTATGTTTTAAGACGTCTTTTAAGAAGAGCCGCAAGACATGGCAGACTTTTAGGTGTTACAAAGCCTTTCCTCACTGAAATTGTTGACCAGGTTATTCTTGAAAATAAGGACGCTTATCCTGAACTTGAGGAAAAGCGTGAATATATCATCAAGGTTATTGCAACTGAAGAAGAGAGCTTTAACCGTACAGTTGAAAAGGGTACACAGATGCTTAATGACCTCATTGAAAAGCTGGGTGAAAACGGTGTACTCAGCGGCGATGACGCATTTAAGCTCCACGATACTTACGGTTTCCCTCTTGACCTCACAAAGGAAATTCTTGAGGAAAAGGGTCTTACCCTTGATGAAGAGCGCTTTATGGAGCTTATGAAGGAACAGAAGTTGACTGCTCGTGCAAATCAGGCATTCAAGGGTGGCTGGGACGATGCGGCAGCAGACGCTCTTTCAGGTATAAAGACAAAGTTTGTTGGCTATACAGACCTTACAGCAGACACAAAGATTGTGGCAATGCTTAAGGACGGCGCAATTGTTGACACAGTTGACAGCGGTGATGTTGCTGTTGTAATTGAAACAACTCCTTTCTACGCTGAAAGCGGCGGTCAGGTTGGCGACTGCGGTACAATCACCAACGGCGATAATGTTCTCCGTGTTCTTGATACAAAGAAAATCGGCGGCGGTCAGTTTGTTTGCTACTGTACTGTAGAAACAGGCACATTTATGACAGGCGATGCAGTTAAAGCTGCTGTTGATAAGGAAAAGAGAATGGCTACAGCTCGTAACCATACTGCAGCACATCTTCTTCAGGCAGCTTTACGTACTGTTCTCGGGGACCATGTTCATCAGGCAGGTTCTTACGTTGACCCTCAGAGATGCCGTTTTGACTTCTCACATTTCAGCGCTGTTACTCCCGATGAACTTGCGCAGATTGAAATGCTTGTAAATAAGGAAATTTTAGCGGCTGTTCCCGTTGTTACTGAGGAACTTCCTATTGAAGAGGCAAAGAAGAAGGGTGCTATGGCTCTCTTTGGCGAAAAGTACGGTGATGTGGTACGTGTTGTAACTGTTACAGACGGCTATTCAACTGAATTCTGTGGTGGTACACACCTTGATAATACATCTAAGGCAGGACTTTTCAAGATTATTTCCGAAACCTCTGTTGCATCAGGCGTAAGACGTATTGAGGCAGTTACAGGTGCAGGTGTGCTTGAGGCTTTAGCTGAGGCTAAGAATACAATTCAGTCTGCTGCTGAAGTTCTCAGACTTGCTAATCCTAACGCTCTTGTTCAGCGTTGTGAGGCGCTTCAGAATGAGCTTTCTGATGCAAAGAAGGAAATAGATAAGTTAGAACGTCAGATTTCTTCTGCTGCAATGGCAGACGCAACAGGCGATGCAGTTGAAATCAACGGAATTAAGGTATTCTCTGCTGTTCTTGCCGGAACAGTCGGTGATAGCTTACGTAAAGCAGGAGATGATATTAAGTCTGCAAACGACAACTTTATTGCTGTACTTGCAGGTCACTCCGACGGTAAGGGCAACTTCCTTTGTATATGCAGCAAGGAAGCTGTTGCTAAGGGTGCAAATGCAGGTCAGATTGTAAAGCAGATTGCTGCAATCGCAGGTGGTAAGGGCGGCGGAAAGCCCGACAGTGCAATGGCAGGTATCGCTGATGTTTCTAAGATTGATGAGGCTTTAGCGGCACTTGATGGAATTGTAACTGAAATGTTAAAGTAAAAAAATCATGCACAGGGCAGAAATGCCTTGTGCAGATTTATGTATAAAACCTATTGTATGAAAGGAACTGAAAACAATGGATTGCTTATTCTGTAAGATTGTTTCGGGAGAAATCCCTTCAGAAAGAGTTTATGAAAGTGAAACAGTAGTTGCTTTTAAGGATATTAATCCTCAGGCACCTGTTCATATTCTCATTATCCCTAAAATTCACATTGACAGCCTTGCTGAAATTACAGAGGACACTGTTGGCGTAACAGCAGAAATTATGCTGGTTGCACGTCAGTTAGCACAGGAATTTCATCTCGGAAAAGGCTACCGTGTTATAACAAATGTCGGTGAAGACGGCGGTCAGACCGTACATCATCTTCATTATCATCTTCTTGGCGGAAAAAAGCTCACTGAACAGATGTGCTGAGTCGAGTTGGTAAATTATGAGTAAAATGGCAAAGCACAAATATGCCGCATTAGGTTTTATATACCTTTTTGGGCTTGTTTGTGCTTTTTTCATAGGCAGTATCGGTAGTTTCTGCGCTGCAGGTATACTTGCAGTGGTGTTTCTTGTGACATTCAAAAAGCTTGAGCGTATAATTTTACTCTATATAGGAGTTCTTGCGGCGGCGTTTTTAATTTCGGGAATGTATAGGGTTGCTTTTATCGACAGATGTTATGAGCTTGTAGATAAAACGGCGGTGGTTGATGGAAGAGTGACAGAAAAACACAGTCCTGATAATGATACAGTACTTCTTAGTATTTCAGGACAGGCTGACGGAGTTCCTGTTGAATTTACCTTGTTTGCTGCAGACAGCGGAGTATGTGCAGGTGACAGGGTTAAGTTTACTGCAGTCTTTTCAGAGCTGCGTGATAATACCTATTTTTCAGAGTCATCATATTACTATTCAAAAGGAATATTTGTAAAGGCACGTGCAGTCGGCGATATACAGCTTGAAAAGGGCGGTACTAGTGTACAGGCTCTTATTACAGACGTTGCTGATTGGTGCAAAAGCAGAGTAGATTATGAATTTTCAGGGGAAACCGCAGGACTTATAAAGGCAATGCTTTTTGGTGATAAATCTGACCTTTCTGCAGAGCAGACAGTATTAATCCGCCGTTCAGGAATTGCGCATCTTACAGCGGTTTCAGGTATGCACCTTTCCTTGTTGGTTCACACTGCGGCGCTGATTTTAAAAATGCTGTTTGGCAGAAAAACCCACTTAATATCAGTATTTTCAATTGTGCTGACTGGGATACTGATGATGTTTTTCGGAATGACTGCGTCAGTAATGCGTTCAGGCATTATGATGATTATTTATTATGCCGCACCCTTTTTCAACCGCAAAACTTCTGCTTATAATTCGGTTAGTGCAGCGCTCATATTAATTCTTGGAGTCAATCCCTGCGCTTGTATGGACGTTGGTTTGTGGCTTTCGGTTCTTGGAACGCTGGGTGTGGGAGCGGTTGCACCGGCAGTTCTTAAAAAGTATAAAATATCTGAGAAAAGATTGATTACAACACTGGTTGTTTCTTCTGCTTGTGCCGCATTATGTACGGCTCCTGTAGGTATGCTGTGCTTTGGTGGAATTTCTGTCATGGCGGTTGTTACAGGAATACTGGTTCAGCCATTTTTCACGCTTATTCTTATATTAGTTCCTATAGCGCTTATCATTCCTTTTTCTGTTAGTCCCTTGCTGTTTCCGGCGGGTGTATCTGCAGAAATAATGAACAAAATAGTGAAGTTTATAGGAAGTCTGCCTATTTCATATTACGCTCCCGACAGGGACGCATTAGTATTCTTTGGTGTTGCTTTAATATTGACAGCAGCAGGTGCTGTTTTTATCAGCGGTCGAAAGGAATATGCGAAGACGGCAAGTACAGTAATTATTTGTACCGCTATTATTTCTATGTCCGTTTCAGAGCTGCTTGAATTTAATAACATTTCACTAAAAATATATTCAGATGGCAGTAATGCTATAATAACGACGGACAGTAAATGCGGGAAATGTATATATACTCTTTCCGACAGTGAGAAAATCTGTGATATGATATACAATTGCGGTTATGACATGCTTAAATTTATCTGCGTTGCAGAGTCAACAGATAATAACAAGGAGCTGGAAAACGCATTTGACTGCTATGTACATATTCCTGAAAGAAACGATATGACTTATAATGTGGGCAGAGATTATATTGCTACCGTCACTGACGGGGAAATAATCCTGGAGATAAACGGAATTACTGTGGGTTTTCTTTCTGTGAAAAGTGATACAAAGTGTGATATTGCTGTTTATACCGGATACAGCAAGAATTTTGATTCTTATGACGATAATTATGCAACCATTTTATGTGATAAAAGGTTTTATAATTGTGGAAAGGCAATAAATGCCTGTTATAACGAAACAGAAATTATTATAAACGAAGAGGGCGGAGTTGCTCTTGAAATAAACTGAAAGGACGGCTTGAAATGACCTTAACTGAGGAAAAGCTCAATGCGGCAATACGTGGCGGACGAATTGACAGAGTGTATTATTTGTATGGAAAAGAGCCGTTTCTTGTAAAAACCTATACAGATAAGATTATAAAAAAAACTGTTGGTGATGACCCCTTTGACATGAATTTCATACGTCTTAGCGGCAATCCCCCTGTTGGCGATTTTATAGATTATGTAGAGGGACTTCCCGTTTTTGCAGAAGTTAAAACGGTTGTTGTTAATGACATAGCTCCTGACAAAATGGAGTCTAAGGAGCTTGAGGCATATCTTGATGTATTGGCAAATATTCCCGACACAACGGTTGTGATATTTAATATCACAGGATTTCAGCCCGAAGAAAAGAAGGCAGCAACAAAGAAGTTTATTGCCGCAGTAGAAAAGTACGGCACTGTAAGTAAGCTGGACGGTATACCGCAGTCGAAAATTGCCGGACTTGTGGTGAAGAAGGCGGCTAAAAGCGGTGTTGTTATTTCAGGTGAGGACGCTATGTATCTCAGTGAGCGTGTGCTTTGCAATATGACGTTAGTCAGCGAGGAAACCGCAAAGCTGATTAACTATGTGGGAAACGGCGGTACAATCACCCGTGATATAATAGACAGGCTTGTAGGAAAGCTCCTTGATACCAGCGCTTATGAATTAGCAACTGCAATTAATTCAGGAAAAAGAGCAGAGGCTTTTCGTATTCTTGATGATGTTATAGCCGAGAGGGTTGAGCCAACCTTGATTTTATCGGCTTTATCCAGTACATTTCTTGATTTTTACAAAGCAAAATTAGCCAAGATTACAGGTGTATTGCCGTCACAGGCTGTAACAGAAATGGGTTATGCTAAAAACAGGGAATGGGCATTCAACAGGGCAATGAACAGCGTTTCAAAGCTCAGAATAGATTATTTAAGAAAAACTGTGTTCATACTTAATGAGGCGGACAGTAAAATGAAGTCCCTGCCGATTGACGCAAATATTATTTTAGAGCAGACGGTAACAAGTCTTTTTGAGGCAGGTGAGGGAAGATATGTCTGAAAAAGGAATGATAACCGTAAAACAGCCCATAATTGTAGAAGGGAAGTATGATAAGATAAAACTGCAGAGTGTGGTTGACGGTCTTATTATAACAACCGACGGTTTTCGCATTTATAAGGACAGGGAAAAAATGGACCTTATACGTGCCTTTGCTGAAAAAACAGGGGTGATTATACTTACGGACAGCGACGGTGCCGGATTTCAGATACGCAATCACCTTAAGGGTTGTATAAAAAGCGGAAAAATATATAACGTATATATTCCTGATATTTTCGGTAAGGAAAAACGTAAGGATAAGCCCTCAAAAGAGGGAAAACTAGGGGTTGAAGGGATTGACCCGGATATTCTCATTAAAGCATTCAATGACGCAGGTATTTTTTCGGAAGAAAAGGATACAGCGTGGCTGACTAGAGCAGATTTGCTGGACGATGGACTTATGGGGACGGAAAAGAGCAGTGAGCTGAGAAAACAGCTAACCACAGAGCTTAATCTTCCTGAGCGGCTCAGCACTGCCGCGCTTTTAGAAGTGCTTAACCGCCTCTATACGAGGGAAAAATATGAGGCAATACTCAATAAAATAAAAGGGGAAGACTAAATGGTTTTTTCAAGTGTTGTGTTTATATTCTTGTTTTTTGTGCTGACGATGCTGATTTATTATGCGGTACCGTTTAAATTCAAGAATTTTATTATTTTTATCAGCGGATTTGTGTTCTATGCTTGGGGTGAACCTAAATATGTGGTGGTAATGCTGATTTCCACCCTTATTGACTACTTTGCAGGTCTGTTGATGCACAAATTCAACGATAATATTGTTGTAAAACGTATTTGCTTAATAGTATCACTGGTAATGAACTTATCACTTTTGGGTATTTTCAAGTATAGTGACTTTATTTTTGGCAGTATTAATGATATATTTGGTCTTTCGCTTGAAAATCCTTTCCTTGAAATTACAAATAATGTCAGCGCATTTGTATTTGGAGCAAAGCCTGAAAGCTACTTGCCTCTTCCTATAGGAATCAGCTTTTTCACATTCCAATCCATGTCCTATACAATAGATATGTATTTGGGAAAAATAAAGGTTCAGAAGAACGTAATTTCCTTTACTGCCTTTGTAAATCTTTTCCCGCAGATTGTTGCAGGTCCTATTGTTCGATATGATGACGTTGCGGCAGAGCTTGACAAACGTGAGATAAATCTTGACATCATTTATGCCGGTATAATTCGCTTTATTACAGGTATAGGCAAAAAGGTGCTGATTGCTAACGGTATAGGTCAGCTATGGAACGAGGCTTTTGCGCTTATGGGTCCTGAAATGCCTGTATTGACAGCATGGCTTGGTATTATCGGCTATACACTGCAGATTTACTTTGACTTCTCCGGCTATTCTGATATGGCTATCGGTTTAGGTAAGATGATGGGCTTTAACTTCCCTGAAAACTTCGATTATCCTTATTTATCAAAGAGTATAAGTGAGTTTTGGAGAAGATGGCACATGACTTTAGGTGCATGGTTCAGAAGTTACGTTTATATTCCTCTTGGCGGTAATCGTAAGGGACAAGGCCGCACTGTATTCAACCTTGCAGTAGTTTGGCTGCTGACAGGTATTTGGCACGGCGCAAGTTGGAATTTTATTCTTTGGGGTGTGCTTTACGGTGTTCTGATTATATGCGAAAAGCTGTTTCTTGGTAAGGTTCTTGAAAAACTGCCGACGGTTATACGTTGGTTCTATACAATGCTCCTTGTAGTTCTTGGCTGGGTTCTTTTCGTTACACCTGACCTTCCAACTGCTTTCAGCTATATGGGAACAATGTTCGGTGCAACAGGCGTTCTTGCAGACAGCACTTCATGGTACTTGCTCCTTAATTATGGCGTTATGCTGGTACTTGGCATTTTTGCAAGTACAGACGCATGGAAGATAATCGTTGAAAAGGCTACTGCAAAGGCACCGACAGCAGTGAATTATATCACTCCTGTTGTTAAAATGGTTGTATTTATTCTCTGCATTGCATATCTTGCAGACGCAACCTACAACCCATTCTTATATTTCAATTTCTAAGGAGGAAACCGTATGAAAACAAAAGCATATAAAATAATTATGATAGCGGCATTCTTCCTGTTCTTACTTGCAATTCCGATTCTGACTTTTATTAATCTTCCTGATGAAGAAAGACCTTTTTCGGAAAATGAAAACCGCTACTTGTCAGCATTTCCTAAAATATCGTTTGAGGCATACGTTGATAAAAGCGCAATGACAGGCTTTGAAGAATGGTTTGCTGACCGTCTTTTCGGACGTGAAAACTGGATAAAGCTGAAAAACGGAACAGAACGGCTTATCGGAAAAACTGAAGTTAATGGAATTTTCACTGTAGATGACCGCATGATGCAGGTATGGGAAGGCTTTGACAGTGAGTTTATAGACAAGAATATTGACGCAATAAATGTGTTTGCAGAGCGTCATTCTGACATTCCTGTTCATTTTATGCTGACTCCCACATCTCAGGAAATTTATTCTGACCTGCTCCCTGACTGCACTCCTATCGGCAGTCAGGCTGAGCTTAACAGCTATTGTAGTGACAGGCTTGAGTGTTCGGTTATTGATGTATTCCCGGCGCTAAAGGCTCATTCTGATGAGTATATTTATTATCGCACTGACCACCACTGGACAACCTACGGTGCATATATTGCGTATTGTGAGGCGGCGAAAGTTCTTGGCTATCAGGCGGCATCTCTGTCGTCCTTTGATATTGAACACGCAAGTAATGATTTCAGAGGCACTCTTTATTCAAAGACGCTTGATGACAGTGTGACACCTGATATTATTGATTACTATCACTTTAACGGAAAAACAGGCGGTCTTACACTTACTGTAAATGACGGTTATGAGGTAAAGGAATATGACAGCCTTTATTTCCGTGAATATCTTGAGGTAAAGGACAAGTATTCCTCTTTTATGGGAACCAACTCACCTGTTATGACAATAACCTCAAACGAAAATCCCAACGGACAGTCAATCCTGATTTTCAAGGATAGTTACGCACATGCTTTTATTCCTTTTCTTGCTAACCATTACAGCAATATTACCGTACTTGATATGAGATATATCAACGCAGGTTACAGCACAATGGTTGATATGAGTGAATTTGACAGTGTGCTTATTCTTTACAATTCAATTACCTTCTCTGAAGACAGCAACATCAGAAAATTAAGAGTGGGTTAATCTTATCCCCGAATGCTTTATGTATTCGGGGGTATTTTTATAATACTGACAAAAGGCTTATTCAATGGGAAATATTATGCTTTTTTCGTCAAATCGGGATTTTAATCGGGAATTGGAAATTTTTAGATATTCCCTTTAAAATGGGGCAAAATTAACATTTTAATTATTAAATTTATATGCAGTGGGAAATAAGGTTTAATATGTTGTCGTTTTTTATGCGCAATAAAGTTGAAGAAATGTCGTAAAAGTGTTAATATATTTAACGGAAAATGATATTTTCCGTATAAACAACTTGGAGGATGTAAAAAATGACAGAAAAAACAGAATTAAACACAGCAGGTAAAATTAAAGTACTTATTGGCGATGATACTGCCGAATTTGGTTTTACTTGGGCAAGTTTGCTCAAAAAAGAGGGTGTATATGCAATTACCCGTCATAAAAACGGACGCATTCTTTTAGATACGATAAAGAATGATACACCTGATTTTCTTGTAATTGATGCAAAGATGCCCGAAATGGACGGGGTAGAATTAATTTATGCACTGCGTGAAACGGTTTCTCAGATGCCGATGGTTATTGTGGTTGCAAACCATAATTCACCTCAGCTTGAAAAAGAGGTTATGGACGCAGGAGCAAGTTACTTCATGGTAAAGCCCTTTGAACCTCAGGCGTTGGTAAATAAGATTATGTCCCTCAGAAATTACAAAAACGGCACAGTAAAAGCAAACGGTAAATCTGAACTTGTCAATATAGAATTTATTGTTACAGATATAATTCATCAGATAGGTATTCCCGCTCATATCAAGGGTTATCACTACTTACGTACAGCAATTCTTCTTTCGGTAAATGACAGTGAAATGATAAACTGCGTTACAAAGCTCCTGTATCCTACGGTTGCTAAAAAATACAATACAACATCTTCTCGTGTAGAAAGAGCAATCCGTCACGCTATTGAAATTGCATGGGACAGAGGAGATGTAGATGTGCTTAACAGCATTTTCGGATATACTGTTCACAATACACGTGGAAAGCCGACAAATTCTGAATTTGTGGCATTAATTGCCGATAAACTCAGACTTCAGTATTTCCCTCGCGTTGAAGTATAAAAATATAATGATAACACCGCTGAACTTTATTCGGCGGTGTTTTTTGTAGAGATTTTTACAATTTTTCAGATGCTTTTTCACATTGACTTTTATATGTTATTATGCTATACTTTAGTAAATTTTCAGAACTACAACTAATAGGCTAAAATTATGAATGTTCTACGGACGGAAAGGTGAAAATGGCAATTCTTACAGATAAAACTTATTTTAACCGTGATAGTGCGGAAATAGGCAGAACTCCCTTCGGTATTTATGTAAATCAGGCAGGTTACAGACCTGAAAACACAAAAGTTGCGGCAATTCCCTTTGAATGCAGTGAGTTTGAAATTACCGACGGAGAAAATGCGGTCTTCAGCGGAAAAACCGTAAGTCGCGGTTATGATATAAATTCAGGCGATAATATATGGACGGCTGATTTTTCAGCTTTAAAAAAACAAGGCAAATACAGAGTGAGGGCAAACGGAAAATTATCAGCAGAGTTTGAAATTACTGACGAGGTTTATAAACCTGTTTTGAATGACGTGCTGAAAGCTTTTTACTATCTTCGCTGCGGTTCAGGTCTTGATGAAAAATATGCGGGAGTTTACAAGCACTCTCCCTGCCATAACGGACAGGCAATTTTTTGGGAGAATAAAACGATAACTGCTGATGTCAGCGGCGGTTGGCATGATGCAGGAGATTACGGCAGATATGTTACTGCAGGAGCTTGTGCGGTTGCGCACCTTCTTTATGCTTATCGAATGTTTCCTAAAATCAAGGAAATAAAAATGAATATTCCTGAAAGCGGCAACGGTACCCCTGATATACTCAATGAGTGTCGCTGGGAATTGGAATGGATAATGAAGATGCAGCGTGAGGACGGCGGTGTATATCATAAAGTTACTACCGCAATACATGCCCCTTTTGTTATGCCTGAAGATGATAAGGAACAATTATATCTTTTTGCTGTTTCATCAATGGCTGTAGCGGACACAGCGGCAATCTGTGCCCTTGCGTCAGGAATTTTTGCGGCTTTTGACAAGGATTTTTCAGGCAGACTTAGAAAAACAGCGGAAAGGTCATATAATTGGCTTGAAAACAACCCTGATTTTATTGGTTTTAAGAACCCTGAGGGCTGCAATACAGGTAGCTACGGAGAATGGGAGGACCGTTCAAACCGTTGCTGGGCGGCGATAGAGTTGTATATTCTTACCGGTGAAGAAAAATATAACAAGGATTTCAGAGAGCTTTTAAAAGAAGGTTTCAGCCGTACAGGACTTGGGTATGGTGATGTGGGCGGCTTTGCTGCGCTTTCCTATATTCTTTATGAGGGAGAAAAGGATAACTTCATTTGTGAAGGTATGAAAAACGACTACATAGCAGAGGCAAAACGACTTAAGGCGGTTGCAGACGAATGCGGCTATAGTGTGGCAATGTCGGAACAAGATTATCACTGGGGCAGTAATATGGACGCGCTCAAACACGGTATGATTTTTTCTATAGTAGATTATTTCACAGGAAATAATGAATATCGTTCATATACTGAAAGATTGGCTGATTATGTTCTTGGATATAATGGACTTGGTATCAGTTACATTACAGGTACAGGTGAATACCGCTGCAATTATCCTCATCTTCGCCCTGCACATGCTGACGGGGTAGAGGAGTGTATTCCCGGAATGGTCAGCGGCGGACCTAACCGCACACCCAATGACCCTGATGCAAAGGCGCTTATTCCTGAAGGAACACCGCCTATGAAGTGCTTTGCAGATGATGTAGGCTGCTATTCGCTGAATGAGATTACTATTTATTGGAATTCTCCTGCGGTATTTCTTTTTGGATATTTATGTGAATAAAAGTGAGGAGCTTTGCAATGCAAGGCTCTTTTCTCTTGACAAATCCCAAAAAATGTATTACAATATGAAAATGAAAATCAATTTCAAATTCAACAGAGGTATCTATGGGATATAAGACAAAACAGGGTGAGCGGATTTTTGAAGTTCTTATCAGAAATGAAGAGCGGCATCTTACTGCTGATGAAATATGCGCAATACTCAAAACAGAGGGCAGTGCAGTTGGTACTGCAACTGTCTATCGCAATCTTGAAAAATTAGTTGCTGAAGGAAAAATCAGGCGCTATCGTCTTGATGAAGGCGAGTCGGCTTGTTATCAATATATAGGTGACGGCAGTTGTCACGAACATTTTCATCTTAAGTGTCTTGAATGCGGCGGAATAATTCATCTTGAATGTGATTATCTTGATGAGCTTAATGAACATCTGCTGCAGCATCACGATTTTCACCTTGACCGCACTAAAATTGTGCTTTATGGCTTATGTTCAAAATGCAGGGAGGTGCGGGAATGAAATTAATCGAGTGCAATGACCTTTGCATGAAATATGAGGGCATAAGCGCCTTTGAACACGTTACATTTTCGGTAGATGAGGGAGATTTTCTTTGTATTGTTGGCGAAAACGGTTCGGGTAAGTCTACACTTATTAAGGGACTTTTAGGTTTAAAGCAATACAGCAGCGGCTCTATAACCTACAACGGTGTTAAACAGAATGAAATAGGTTATCTTCCACAGCAGACAGCCGCACAAAAGGATTTTCCAGCAACGGTAAAAGAGGTAGTTATTTCAGGCTGCCTTAATCGTAACGGATTAAGTCCTTTTTATTCAAAGGAGAGCAAAAAACGTGCTGCAGAAATGACTGAGCTTATGAAAATAGGCAGCATTGCAAATAAAAGCTACAGAGGTCTTTCAGGCGGACAACAGCAGCGAGTTTTACTTGCCCGTGCCTTATGTGCAACCGAAAAGCTGCTGCTTTTAGATGAGCCCGTTTCGGGGCTTGACCCTATGGTAACTGCGGAAATGTACGATGCAATCCGCAGTTTAAACCGTGATAAGGGTGTAACGGTAATTATGGTTTCCCACGACATTCATAATGCGCTGCATTGTGGTAATAAAATGCTCCACATGGCTAAGGACCAGTATTTTTTCGGAACAAAGGAAGAATACCTGGAAACGCCAAAATACAGAGCAATGGCAGGGGGTTGTTTCAATGATAAATGAGTTAATACACATTTTCAGTTACAGCTTTATGTCACGTGCGCTTATTGTGGGAATACTTGTAGCTTTATGTGCCGCATTGCTTGGAACCAGCCTTGTGTTAAAAAGATATTCCATGATAGGTGACGGTCTTTCTCATGTCGGCTATGGTGCTTTTGCAATTGCGGCGGCGGCTAATCTCACCCCTCTTTATGTGGCAATCCCCACTGTAATTATTGCAGCCTTCTTTTTGCTGAGATTAACCAGAAACAGCAAGATAAACGGCGACAGCGCAATTGCAATTCTTTCAAGCAGCGCACTTGCCATAGGTATGATAGTGTTATCGGTGACAAAGGTTTCTATTGATGTAAACAGCTATATGTTCGGCAGTATACTTGCGCTGACGGATAATGATGTTATCCTGTCTGTAATTTGTTCAGTGATTGTCTGCGTAATGTATCTTGTGTTCTATCACAGAATTTTTGCAGTGACCTTTGACGAAAACTTTTCCAGTGCAACAGGTATCCGTTCAGGAATTTACAACACTCTTATTGCGGTGCTGACTGCAATAATTATTGTTGTGGGAATGCGGCTTATGGGTGCGCTTTTAATTTCAAGTCTGATGATTTTCCCCTCTCTTACATCAATGCGGTTGTGTAAAAGCTTTCGTGGTGTTACAATCTGTTCAGTAATTGTGTCGGTATTGTGCTTTACAGCGGGACTTATCCTATCCTATTATATTGACATTCCCACAGGTGCGGGGATAGTGGTGCTTAATCTGATATGCTTTTTAATTGCAGCACTTATAGGGGAGATTACTAAGAGGAATGAATAAAAGAAACAGGCGGTTTGCGACCGCCTGTTTGCTTTGTAATACATTATAATTCCGAA
>JAZUOE010000266.1:0-16754 GCA_045604505.1 Ruminiclostridium sp.
GCAGTTTTTCAGGATTTTCAGATTTACGCTGCAACTTTAGCAGAAAATGTAAAAACAGACTCTGTTTCAGATGAGGACAAGGAGAAGATTATTGCCGCATTGGAAAAAGCTGATTTTGGCAATAAACTCTGTAAGCTGACAGAGGGTGTTGAAACCGAGTTGACAAGGGAATTTTCCGACAACGGCACAATACTTTCGGGCGGCGAGGGTCAGAAGGCGGCAATTGCCCGTATGTTTATGAGAAATATGCCGGTAGCAATCCTTGATGAGCCTAGCTCTGCCCTTGACCCCATTGCCGAATACAGGCTTAACAAAAGTATGTTGAGCAATGCGGAAAATCAGGCGGTTATACTTATTTCTCACCGTCTTTCCACTACAAAAGATGCGGACCGTATTGTACTGCTTGAAAACGGCAGTATCGCTGAAAGCGGCACTCATACCGAGCTATTGGAAAATGGCGGCACCTATGCGCAGATGTGGAATATTCAGGCGGAGAAATACTGTACATCAATTTATGCATAAGAAAAGGCGGGACACCCCGCCTTTTTTATTTTATACACATTTTATAAATGCTTTCTGCTGTTGCAAAATTTGATTTCGGATATTGAGTCGGCTGAATGTCAAAACCTATGTCTTCCAACGCAGATAACAGCTCAATAAATGCCAAAGAGTCTAAAAGTCCGCTTTGCAGTAATTCTGTATCAGCAGTTATTGGAGTTTCGCAGTCGCAGAATTCGTTCAAAAAGGAAATAATAGTATCAATTGTCACTGTTTCGGTCATTAAAAGCACTCCTGTCTGTTTTTCCGTTTGGTGTAACGGGGATTTTATCGCAGATTTGTATTTTTCTAGGCACCATATAGGACGGCACCAGCTTTGAAAGCTGCTCCTTTATAAAGGTTGCTGTAACGCCCTCACAGGCGGTTACATATCCGCAAAGAGCGGTGCTGCTGCCGACTTTTATATCGGTGACAACAGCTCTTTTTACACCTTTGATTTTCAGAAGATTGTTTTCCACGTCCGAAAGCTCAATGCGGCAACCCATAATTTTGACTTGCCGGTCACGTCTGCCACTGAAATAAAGCATTCCGTCCTTTATATATCCTGAATCTCCTGTGTAAAAGCAGGATTTTCCTTTATATTCTCCAAAACCGCCTTTCCCCTCACAATAAGAGGCAACGCTATCGCCTGTAATAATAATTTCATTATCTTCTGACAGGAAAATTTCTCCCGCAGAATGACTTAAATCGCCTATGGGAATTTCCTCCATAGAGGGCAGGATTTCTGCCGCTGTAACTGCACAAGTAGTTTCTGTAGGGCCATAAGCATTGATTATTCTGATTTTCGGAAAACGGCTGAACAATTTTTGTGCTACCGTGCTTTTAAGTGTTTCTCCGCAGAAAAAAATTACTTGCAATTGAGGGAGCAAGTGGCTGTTAAAATTTTTGTCGCACAGACACATTTCTGCAAAGGTAGGAGTAAATACTGCCATTTCAGCTTTGCTTTCTTCCATTCGTGCAAAAAGCAAGGAAAAATCAGAAAACAACTCTTTTTCAAGCACGGTAAGTTTTGCGCCTGTTTTAAGGGAATAATAAACATCTGCAACCGATAAATCAAATGAAAATAAAGCCTGATTAAGGACGCTTTTTGGCTTTGTTTCGCTTATTGCGGGGATTGACATAAACCAGTTGAGAAAATTCTGCACGTTTCCCCTTGTAACAATGATACCTTTAGGCTTACCTGTAGTGCCTGAAGTATATATTTTGTAGGCAGCCTCAGAAGGAACGATTTCTTTAGTCTTATACCGGGCTTTAGTCTTGACGATTTCCTCTAAATCTTCTTCTGAAAGGACAATATCTGCTGCTTTCAGCATTTCGTCCATTCGCTCTGCCGGAAGGGTCTTATCTACAGGAATGTAGCAGACTCCCCCTTTCAGACAACCTGCAATTGCCGAAAAAACAAGGGGTGATTTTCCACACAAAACGGCGGCGGTTTGTATATTCCTGCTATTTAGAAAATGAGCGATAGCAGAGGAATATTCCGAAAGCTGTTCTTTTGTAAGAGTACCTTCGCTGCTGACATATATATTGTTCATTTCAGCCTCCGAAGTCGGGGTGTAATTATCTGATTTTCGGGGATAAGTGAGTAATCATACATAACCTTTGAATGATTATCCAGCACCTGCTCACGGCGGACAATATGCTTATCCTTATCTAAAGTGATACGGTATACCTGACTTACACGGTAAAACACTCCGTCTTCTTCGGTAAAACCCTGATTTTCTTCGGTTATTCTGTATATGTAGGGGAAAGCCTCTGTAGAGCGTAATTCCCCACATAAATCTCCGTCTTCCTGCCAAATAAGGAGCTGCACAGGGCGGTCAGAAGTGTTTTTGAACCTGTAGTCAACATTTTTATAGAAAACGCCTGTTCCTGTTCCGAAAGGTACACGTCTGCCCGAATCGGGGAAAAGAGCGTCGCTGTGATGATGTATTTCAGTGACGGTAAGAGGGCTGTTTAGGATAAGCCAATGGATAAGGTTTGCCAACTGACAAAGTCCACCGCCGACCCCTTTTTCCAGTTTTCCGCTTTTTATTACCAGGCCGTCCAGGTAACCTCTTTTTTCGCTTGGCTCACCCACAAGTTTCCAAAAAGAAAAGGTTTCTCCGGGCTTTATAACAATTCCGTCTATTTTTTCTCCCGCTAATTTCAGGTTAACTGCCTTGTTTTTCTGTAATTCCATATCAACCCCATGCAATTCACGTAGAATGCGTGAACGGTGACTTTTTACAATTACAGGCAGTGGCACTTTGTTTATTTCTTCAGCGAAATTCTCTTTTCCAAATAAATCTTTTATGTCACGGATAAGGTATTCTTTTCTTAAGGAAATTTTATAGCAGGTGGGTGAAATTTCGCAGAAAAGCTTTCTCTTTTTCATTATAATCCCTCTCCCCCATTAGTTGTTGATTTAATTATATCACTTCTGAAACCGCTGTCAATAAGTTTGATAAATTTGTAACTATTTGTAATAAAACGGTAACAAATTGTAACCAAAAAAGGAGCCTTTCGGCTCCTTCGCTCCTTCTAGACTGTCGATAAACCCTACTTTTAAGTAGCGCGTAGCATTCACAAGTATTTGGGGCTGCCGCCCCTTGCCCCCGCCAAGCCTTTTGGAAAAAGGCTTGACCGAAAACTTTTAGATTTCTCGCTACGCTCGTTTTTTGAGAAATAAGACTTTTTCTACAAGCTGAAAGGAGCCTTTCGGCTCCTTCTTACTTCTGATTACGTTTTACTATTTCAATTATAATTATAATTGCCACCATTACAATTCCCGCAAGGATAAGAATGAATGACCATATAGGGAATATGCCAAAAATACGCTTATCGGCCTCTGTAAACTCTTCTGCAAAGGCAATAATGCTGAACAATACACTTGATATAAGGCATAGAAATGCTGTAATCACAGGCAGATATTTCTTTTTCATTCCTATCTCTCCGTAAAAATCAACTGTATCTATTTTAAACTATTACTGTAATTTATGCAATAGTAATTTTATACAGAAATTAAACCTCTATTTATACAGAGCAGGTGTTTCTCTTGTTTTATGGTAAGAAAAATCGGATTTTCTATTGCTTTTTTTGAAAAAATGTTGCATAATTAAAAGTGTATATTATTTTATCCTGAAAGGAACAGATTATTATGAATTTTATGCAGATTGATGTTTATACAAAGTCAGAGGCGGTAAACGTATTGGTAGTGCAGTTGTCAGAGCTGGGTATAAACGGCTTTACAATCCATGACAGCGCTGATTTTGAGGAATTTCTTGAAAATAAGGATATGAACTGGGATTACGTAGATGATGACCTTATGGGGCTTAAAACAGTTCCCACTCACATTACCCTTTATTTGCAGGATAACGAACAGGGAATGGAAACTCTGTCAGGTCTTAAGGGTGTACTTGCGGAATTAAAGGAGCAGAACGGTGAATTTTACGGCTCCCTTGAAATGGAAATTGACAATGTAAAGGAAGAGGACTGGGCAAACAACTGGAAACAGTATTACAAGCCCTTTACAGTTGGCGAAAAGCTGATAATCAAGCCCTCTTGGGAGAATGTTGAGGATACACAAGGCAGAAAAATCCTTGAAATTGACCCCGCCTCAACCTTCGGTACAGGTCAGCATCACACCACCCGTCTTGTTATGGAAAGACTGGAAGGTGTGCTTAATGAAGGGGATAAAGTGTTGGATTTAGGCTGCGGCAGCGGAATTTTATCCATAGCGGCAATGCTCTTAGGTGCAGAAAATGTAACAATGGTTGATATTTTCAAGAATGCTGCAGACACCTCTGCTGAAAATATGGAAAAGAACGGCTTTGCTGCCGATAAATACAAGGCTTACTGCGGAAATATTATGGACGATGAAACGTTAAGGGCAAAAATCGGTACAGGCTATAATGTGGTTGTAGCAAATATCGTTGCAGATGTAATAATCGGAATGAGCGGGTTGTTCCGTTCCTTTATGGCAGAAAACGGAACCCTTATAGTTTCTGGAATTATCACCGAAAGACTTGATGAAGTTCTCTCTGCTCTTAAGGAAAACGGCTTTACCGTTATTTCCTCAGCGGAAAAAGAGGGCTGGAACGCTATTGTTTTAAAGTAACCGAAAGGAATTAATTATGATTACTGTCAGCGTATGTATGATTGTCAAAAATGAAGAGGCGCAGCTCAGACAGTGCCTTGAAAGTCTTTTACCTATAGCAGACGAGATAATTATTGCCGACACAGGCTCTACAGACCGCACAAAAGAGATTGCGGCGGAGTTTACGGATAAAATTTATGATTTTGCCTGGATAGATGACTTTGCGGCGGCACGAAACTTTGTTTTTTCTAAGGCAACCAAAGATTACATATACACCGCCGACGCTGACGAGGTTATTGACAGTGAAAATATTGCCCTGTTCAAAAAAATAAAACAGGTGTTGTTACCGGAAATTGAGATTGTGCAGATGTATTATCTTAATCTTATGGAAACCAACACTGCCTATAATTCAAAACGTGAGCTCAGGCCCAAGCTTTTTAAAAGATTGCGCACTTTTGAGTGGATAAATCCCGTTCATGAAACAGTCCGCCTTATGCCTAACGTATACGACAGTGATATTGAAATACAGCATCTGGCTAAGGGTAACCACGCCAAGCGTGACTTTGCAACTTTTCAAAAGGCTTTAAAAAAGGGAATGTGCCTGGATAAGGTACTTCACGGAATGTACGCAAAGGAGCTTTTTATTGCAGGAGATGAGGAAGATTTAAAGTCTGCGGAGGCTTTTTTCACGGAAAGCATTTCAGACCCTTCCCGTTCTCCCGATGAACAGCTTGAGGCGGCTTGTGTCTTAGCAAGATACTACCGAATTTCAGGAAATATTCCTGCATTTTTCAGAGTTGCTCTTCACTGGGCAATGACTGTGCCGTGCAGTGAAATGTGCATAGAAATAGGTGAATATTTCTATGATAACGGAGATTTCAGCGAGGCGTTATGCTGGTATAATGACGGAATTTTTGAAACAGAGGCGGTTATTTCTGTTTATTCAAAAGGCAGCCATTCACTTAACCGACTTGCCCATTGCTGCAGGGAAACAGGTGACAATGAGAAGGCGGCGGAGTATGAAAAGATGGCTATGGAATGGACAGTACCCGAAACGGTGTGAATAAAAGGGTGTTTTTTCGTATAAAATCACGGTTTTTGCTTAAAAAGACTTTATTTTTTAAAAGATATATGATATAATATATTGAATATCGAAAAACACAGAATGAAAAAGGAAGGAAACTGTTTTGGCAATTATTATTTCTATTGTTAATCAGAAAGGCGGAGTAGCCAAGACCACAACAGCCATTAACCTGTGTGCCTCTTTAGGCGCAATGGGAAAGAGAGTGCTGCTGGTTGACCTTGACCCACAGGGTAATGCAACTACAGGCTACGGCTACATAGGTGCCGCAAAGAAAAATCTTGAACATACCACCTACGAAGTGCTTATGGGCAAAATCCGCCCCGCACAGGCTATAATAAAGACAAAGTATAAGAATGTATCCCTTATGCCCTCAACGGCAAATCTTGCAGAGGCAGAAATACAGCTTGTACAGTTTCAGAATAAGACCTTGTGTCTTAAAAAGGCACTGTTACAGATAAAGGACGACTACGATATTATAATTATCGACTGTCTTCCTTCTCTTGGTGTTTTAGCGCTTAACGGCTTATCCGCCTGTGACAGAATTATTATCCCTATGCAGTGCGAACCATACAGTTTAGAAGGTGTGGCTGAGCTTTTAGCAACAGTAAAGCGTGTTAAAAAGACAAGTAACCGTAATCTTCAGCTTATGGGTATTGTATTCACAATGCTTGATAAGCGTCTTACAGTAAACCGTGAGGTTATCAGAAGTATAAAGGCAAATTTCCCCGAAGACACTATCTTCAAAACTGAAATTCCGCGTAACGTAAGAATTGCAGAGGCACCAAGTCATGGTGAACCTATTATGTATTATGACCCCACATCAAAGGGTGCAGAGGCATATAATCACCTTGCGAAGGAAGTTTTAAAGAAGTGCAAGGCTTTAGAGGAAATGCTTTAAATTAAAAAACGAAAGGAGCAGTAATGGCAAAGAAATCAGCTTTAGGCGACAATTTCAGTTCAATTTTCGACGAAGACGGTCTTTTTGAAACGGAGGATAACTCCATACCTCAAAAGCTTAAAATCACAGAAATTGAACCAAACAAGAAACAGCCCCGCAGAACCTTTAACGAAGAGGCGCTTAACGCTCTCGCCGAGTCGATTATGGAAAACGGCATCATTCAGCCGCTTACTGTACGTCCTTTTGGCGATGTATATCAGATTGTAGCAGGAGAAAGACGTTGGAGAGCGGCAAGAATTGCAGGGCTAACTGAAGTTCCGGTAAGAATCAGGGAGTTTACAGATGAGCAGGTTGCGTTGATTGCCCTTGTTGAAAACCTGCAGCGTGAGGACTTAAACCCTATCGAAGAGGCGCTGGGTTATCAGAATCTTATCGACACTTATGGAATAAAGCAGGACGAGGTTGCCAAAAAAGTTGGCAAGGCGCGTTCAACAGTTACAAATGCTCTTCGATTGTTGACTCTTCCTGATGACGTAAAGGAAATGGTAAGTGAAAATAAAATTTCCGTCGGACATTGTAAGGTAATAATCGGTGTTCCTGACAGCGAAAAGCAGAGTGAACTTGCCAAAAAGGTAATCAGTAACGGTTTAAGTGTAAGAGCGCTTGAAAAGTTGGCAAAGCAGATGACAACAGAGAAAAAGACAAAGGCTGCGCCAACAAGAGAAACCTTCCTTGTGGAGGCAGAAGTCAGTATGACAGATTACATCGGTAAGCCTGTACGCATAGACAAAACAAAGAACAGATATACTATGAGTATAGATTGTAAAACCGAAGATGAATTAAGGGAGCTTATAAGCTTTCTTTCAGGAAACAAGTAAAAGCGTAGCAAAAAGCAAATGTAAATAAGGAAAACTTTAACACATTCAACATTTTATTTAAGAGAGGTAAATAATTATGGCTGTTAAGAAAGGTAACCCTATTGGAACATTTATCACTATCGTTTTGGTATTAGCACTTGTAGCAGTGCTTTATTACGGACTTGTTATGGCAACTCAGGCAGGACCTGAGGCTGCTGATGCGGCAGAAAAAGCAGGGCGCAGCTTAGACTCTGAATCAATAGCCAATATTTCATATATTCCTTATGACCTTTTGTCAGAGCCTTATAAAGAGGTTATCACAAAAACGGAATATGAAGACGTAATGAATCAGAAGGCTCCCAATGAAAAGACCTTAGCACTTTTTGAAAAAATCAATACCGTAGAAAATGAGGCAAAGCTCCTTCAGGGTGCTTGTACATATTACTGCGGTTCTCCCGATAACCCTGTAAAGGGTGAAATGAAAATCGAGGGTATAAGATATGAGGTGCAGCACGTTATTCAGTTTGCGCCAAATATAAAGAATTTCGACCCTGAGGTTGTAAAGTGGACAGTAACAATTGAACGTCTTACATACGCAAATTAAATATAACATTCAAACAAATGAAAGGAAATAAAAACAATGCTTGACATTAAATTTTTAAGAGAAAACCCCGACATCGTAAAGGAAAACATCAAGAAAAAATTCCAGGACAGCAAACTTCCCCTTGTTGACGAAGTAATCGAACTTGACGCTGAGTACAGAAAAACTCTCCAGGAGGCAGAAAACCTTCGTTCTGAAAAGAACCGTATTTCTAAGCAGATTGGCGCACTTATGGGACAGGGCAAAAAGGACGAGGCAGAAGAGGCAAAGAAAAAGGTTGCAGAATTTTCTGCAAGACTTGACCAGCTTACAGCACTTCAGCCTGAACTTGCTGAAAAAGTCAATAAGATTATGATGGTTATTCCTAATATCATTGATGACAGCGTACCGATTGGTAAGGACGACAGCGAAAACGTAGAAGTTACAAAGTACGGCGAACCCTTTACACCTGATTTTGAAATTCCCTACCACACAGATATAATGGAAAAGCTTGACGGTATTGACCTTGACGCAGCAAGAAGAGTAGCAGGTAACGGTTTCTACTACCTTATGGGCGATATTGCAAGACTTCACTCTGCTGTTATTTCTTATGCACGTGATTTTATGATTGACAGAGGCTTTACTTACTGCGTACCGCCTTTTATGATTCGCAGCAACGTTGTTACAGGTGTAATGAGCTTTGCTGAAATGGAGGCTATGATGTACAAGATTGAGGGCGAAGATTTATTCCTCATCGGTACAAGCGAACACTCCATGATTGGTAAATACATTGACACTATCGTTTCTGAGGACACACTTCCCCACACACTTACAAGCTATTCACCTTGTTTCCGTAAGGAAAAGGGCGCTCACGCTATTGAAGAAAGAGGCGTTTACCGTATTCACCAGTTTGAAAAGCAGGAAATGATTGTTATTTGTAAGCCTGAGGACAGCATGATGTGGTTTGAAAAGCTGTGGCAGAACACAGTTGACCTTTTCCGCTCTATGGATATTCCTGTTCGTACACTTGAATGCTGTTCAGGCGACTTAGCAGACCTTAAGGTTAAATCTTTTGACGTTGAGGCATGGTCACCCCGTCAGCAGAAGTACTTTGAAGTTGGCTCCTGCTCTAATTTAGGTGACGCACAGGCACGTCGTCTTAAAATCCGTGTAAAGGACAGCGACGGCAATAAGTATCTTGCTCATACTCTCAACAACACTGTTGTTGCACCACCAAGAATGCTTATCGCATTCCTTGAAAATAACCTTAATGCTGATGGCAGCATCAGAATCCCTGAAGTATTAAGACCTTACATGGGTGGAAAGAGCGTTATTGAAGTTCCCGAAAAGAATAAGTAATTATAAGTCAGCCATCTTTTGGGTGGCTGACCTTCCCATTGATTAACCCCGAAAGGAGAAAAAACGTGACCTTTACAGAAAACCTTGAAAGTGCCAAAAACGGCAATAAAAGAGCTTACGGTATGCTCTGCAATGAATATGCAAACCGTCTTTATGCCGTTGCATTTATGGTTCTTGATAGTGCAGAGGACGCAGAAAATGCTTTAAAAAACGCATTTGATGACGCTTTCGGCAGTATAAAACGCATAAATGACAGTAATCATCTGTGTGCATGGCTTTCAAGAGAACTGACAAAGCATATTGTTGCTAAATTAAAGGAATATCGTGCCGAAAACAAAACTGTATCGGGCGGTAACATTCCCGAAAAGGAAATATTCTGTCGGCTTAATGATTTAGACCGTCTTGTTTGCGCTTTAAACCTTGCTTTCGGGTATAAGACAAAGGAACTTTCAGTTATTACAGGCTTAAAAGAAGAAACTATTGAGCGAAAGCTGAACGATTCGACGAAAAAGCTTGGCGGAAAGATGTCCTTTGCTGTACAGTACATTGAAACTATAACCGCTCCGGACAGCCTTATTACAAAGCCACCTAAGGTTCATGACCTGACGGTTGAAATTGACCATTTTGATGATGACGGACTTATCGGAGAAATGGAGCGTATAGCGGCAATTGCAGAGGCAGAAGAACACGGCTATTCTATCCCCGAAGAAAAAAATAATCCTAAGCTTATACGTTTTCCTGCACCTGAGGTTGAAATTCCTCAAGAGGAAATAACCCCTGTGGTTGAGGAACAGCCTGTTGAAAAGGCAAAAGAACCTGTTGCCAAAAAGGAAAACTTCCCCAAAATAGAGTTTTCAAGCCCTGAAAATCCTGTTCAGGAGGATCCTAAACCTGTTGTTGAGCCCGTAGCTGAGGAGAAACCGCAGCAGGAAGAGGTTACTAAACAGGAAAAGGAAGAGCCAAAAAAGGAGATTGACGCACGAACCTTTATAAATGTTATTACCGCGCAGAAAATTAAGGGCAGCGACTTCCTTAAATTAATGGGCAACACCCGAATAAGCAACAGCGCATATCGTGAAATTGAGCAAAATCCCGGACTTACCAAGGACAGGTTAGTTGAACTTTTAGAACAGTCCCCTCTCACCTCTGAAGATTATTACAAGCTGCTGACAGCGGTTAAACAGCGCAATGAAATGCTCAGCAAAAAGCAGGAGGCGGAACGTAAGCTTGAACAGGCGGGACTTTTCTCCCTTAACAAAAAAGAGGAAACGCCTGAGCCTGACCTGACATTGACAGATACACAGGCTTTTGCGGCAAATGACCTTGAAAAGAAGGCTCCGCCACAGCCTGTTATAAAAATAGAAAAACCTGAACCTGAAAAGACACCTCAGCCAAAATTGGAGCCAAAAAGCGCTGATGAAAAGCCCTTCACTCCTGAGGTTAAAATAGAGGTAGATGAAAACGACGGCAAAAAGGATTTTGACCCTTATGCAACCGCAATAATCAATCCCCCTATTACTCCCCCTAAAAAGGAAACTCCGCCGTCGGAAAAACCTGCTCCGCTTGTAGAGGAAAAGAGAGAGCAGCCTAAAAAGATTAGTCCTCTTGCACAGCCGAATATTGAACCTGATGATGACAAGCCATATTCTCCTGATGCAGGAAAACGGGAAAAGTACAAGGGCAGAGAGTATTTTATTGATGATGATGTATATTATCCCGGTGTAAATAATGGAAAAATAATCTTTTGTGCCGTTTGCGCAGTGCTGTTGATTGCAGGTAGCTTTGGTATCCGCTACCTTACAACAGGCTCTTTCCTGCCGACGGACAACCCTATTGTTATTAATCGCACGGAAGAAGAAAAGCTCCCCGCAGAATATCTTTCAAATGACGATATATATGAGGCAGTGGCAATGCTTGAAACAACGCAGACTACTGTTGAAAGCGCATATTATCGTTCCGACAACACTCCTTATACAGAAACGCTGACAAAAGATTTCTGTGAAAACGGCGACTTTGTGTACATATACAGGGACGGCAGAATTGTCAGCTACAACCTTGCGCAGGAAAATCCCAACGAGTTTACAGAATTTTCCTTTGAAGATGTTGAAAACTTTATAGGTTTTACTGCAAATGAAGAAAATCTTTGGCTGTTCTTTAACGATGAATATGAAGAAACAGTTGAATATACCGTAACAAAAACCAACGAGGACGGCGCAACAACCGAAGAGGATTTAGCGCAGGACATAAAGCGTAAATTTGTACGGGCGGAGTGCTATAGTAAGGATTTTGACCTTCTTTCTACCTACAAACAGGACGGAAAATTTGTAGCAGTCAGTGTAAATAGTCAGTCAATGACCCTTGCTACAACCCTCAACACAGCTCAAACTGCAGTTAAAGAGGCAAGTCAGACCTTCCTTCCCTCATACAGCCTTGATGATAACAAGGAATATGTGGAATTTGATTCAATCACCGTACCCGAAGACATAAGCCTTAATGGTTTCACCGTTATCGGTACAGTTAGCGGCGGTGAGGTACGTACAAGCGCAGTTTTAGGTGGCAGCAACAGCTATGTTTCCTTTAAAGGAGAGGAATGCAAGGTTGTTCTTCCCGACAAGAACAAGACTATTGCTGTAGATTTCCGATTTATCGGCAGCAGCCTTTCCCTTGTTTCAACAGCGACCTACACAGGTGAATGTTATGGTACAGAATTTATAAAGGAAACAGGAGATATCGTCACCGCTTATGACAGCGAAAATAAGTGCGTTGTCATTCAGAAAAAGGTTGGCGAGGAAACAAAAACCCTTAGCGGAATAGGTGCCTATGAAACTTTAAAAGCTGTAACCTACACTGATAAATACGCCTATATAATTACTGAAACAGTTGAAAAGGCGACAATGCTCTATTGTGTTGATACAAGTGGCACAGAATTTGTTTCAGTTGATGCGTCACTTGATGCGGTTTATACCGAAAAGCTCAAGGCTTTCGGCGATAACCTTATTGGCGTCAGCGTAGAGGCTGACGAAGAGGGCAACCGTACAGGAATAAAGTTAGCGGTGTATAGCTATGACGAAAAATTGGAAGAATTACGTAATACAATAATTACGTTGGACGAAAATACCTCTTCCGAATATCTTAAATATCTGTCAGCCGATGCAGAGATTAGTAATCTTCGTATTGCTACTGATGAAACAAACACCCTTGCGGCAGTTTCAACGGTATATTTTGACGGAATATCAGAGATTGAGCGTATACTTTGTTTTAAAGATGACGGCACAGCTTTGAATAATACCACTGACTTACTGCTTTTTGATGTTCAGTCGGATTATCGTATTCTTACTATTAAGGGAAATATTCTTTATATAATCACTGAAAAATCTGTAATTACAGCAAATGCAGAAACAGGTGACCCTATGGGATATTTCAACGAGGACATTCAGCCGACAACTCCTGAAACAACAGAAGAAGAGGCAACAATTGAATAAAACACAATCAAGGACAGAAATGTCCTTGATTTTTTTGCCAAAAACGCAACCTTTCTGCCCCGAAAAATCATTTATATATGAAAGCGGCTTTTAATTAGAGAAAAGGGGGAATAAAATGAACGTTCACGACGAGTTGGAAGGAATTTACCGCCGCCATTATCTTATGGTATATCGTCTTGCTTTGGCAAAATGCGGCGGAAAAACCGAAAATGCCGAAGACATATTCGGCGAGGTTTTCTTTCAGCTACTTAAATATCTGAATAAAGGCAAAACCTTTAATGACATAAATCACGAAAAAGCGTGGCTTATCCGTGTAACTCTCAATTGCAGCAAGGTTATTTTTCGTACCTATAGCAGCGGCAATAGTGCTGAACTTTCACAGGAGCAGTTTTACGCTATGATGGATAACGAAACTAGCGAAATTTTTGACGCAGTTATGGAGCTACCTCAAAAATATCGTGTTGTAATTCATCTTTTCTATTATGAAGAATACAGCATAAAGGAAATTGCCGAAATTATAGGTGTAAAAGAAAACACCGTGAAATCACGGCTTTCACGAGCAAGAAAAATGTTGAAAAAGGATATTGCGGACAGAAAGGATTGCAGTTATGAATTTGGAAAGATATAAAACTGAAATGTCAAGGTATACTCCCGATAGAAAATTCGTGGAAAATACCCTTGACGCAATAAAAAATAAACGTCCTAAGTCGAAAATTGATAAAAAGCAGATTTTTAAAACAGTGGGCGGACTTGGTCTTACAGCGGCAATGCTTTGCGGTGCATTAATAGGCGGCGGTGCAGTAAGAAGTCTGTTTCAGAGCATAGAGCCTATTGAAACTGAGCAGGAGTATATTTCCGAAGAGCCTGTTACAGAGGAAATTGCAGAAACACCTGATATTATAGCAACAGACAAAGGCTTAATGGTAACTCCACTTGCAGGAAAATCTCCTAACGCAGTAAAGGCAACTACCCCTGAGGGTAAGGTTGCTCTTGACGGAGAATCAACCATTGATGAAATGTTAGCCTGTGGTGTACCTGTAGTGACAAAGGACGGCATTTTAGGTATGGAATATTTCTGCAAGGCATTGCATAAGTATAAAAACCGTGAATTTACCCCTTTTATAATTGCAAATGTCGTTGAGGGGAATAAATACGATTATTATGAAATGGACAATTACGGTGCTATTAAGAAGTATTGGCAGTATGACCATTCAAGATATTTTTCTGTTACAAAGTGGAACGGCGGTTCCTATATCGGCAAGGCTCTTGCCTGTTATGAGGAAAAGAACGGCGAGGCAGGTTCATCTATCGCCCTTGCAAATTCACATTACGGCATAGTTTCAATTACTGACACTCTTGCTGTCAGCCCCTATGTTAAAGAAACACGTAAGCAGATGTTTTTTGATAGTGTGACAGACTATGGTCAGCATAACAGTATAAAGCCTGTATTGGGTGTCAAGTATAACGACAAGTTTCCGGGTGCTTTCCGTCTGAATTACTTCATAGCGAAGATTAAAGACGGCGCAGAATATGCCGCAGTGCAGTTTACTGATATTACAACCACTGATGAGTATGATGAATGCCTTTATTCAATTGAATATGCAAAGGGCGTTTATAGTGTTTTCACCATGAAGGACGGTCTTAACGGCACTTTTGACACACAGTATTTTGATAGTTATTCCGTTGCTGACAATATTCTGACCTTTGATAACGGTACAGTCAGCTATTCCTTTGAAATGAGCGACATTCCGTTGTCGGATTATGACGCAACCGAAGAAAATCTTCGTGTTACCGACGTTTTTACTGCATACGGATATTATAATTTCGGCGATGCTTTTTCTGAAATAGGTCCTCTTGATATAATTTATGACAGCCGTTGGTTTGAAATAGAAACGCACAAGGCTGATTTAACTAAGGTTTTGGTAATAAATGAGGAATACAGCACAGAGGATAAATATGCCTGTGCGGTGCTACGATATGAAATGCAAGGAGGGTATTCCTACGCAGAATTATGGACAACTCCTTTATCAATAGGTTTCTCTCCTAATGGTACCGAATATAGAATCGGTAAAGCACAAGTTCATGGACATAACAATGCGGAATTTTTAAAGGTAATGCCCGACGGTAGATTTTACGCTATGCTAAGCAAGGAGCAAATAGAGGAAATGAAGGAACGTTCTTGGGTAGTAGATTCGGCTGTTGGCAATGGCGCAGGTACTGTAAACACAATAGAGGTATATGCTACAATTATAGGTGAAGAATAACAGTAAAGAGGCACCCCGTAAGGAGTGCCTCTTATATTATTTAATCAGTTTTTCAATTGCAAGAGATAAATATTTGAAATCGTTGTAAAGGTCAATATCTGTAGTAGTGCCATTGGAGTTAATCGCACGGATAAGAGGACGCAGCACGTTAGCGTTATTATTCAAAACGATAGCTGTTCTTCCGTCGTTAAGGAGAACCTTACATCCTTTAGGATAAGGCGCAAAGGTAGCCAAAAAGGCAACTATTATGTCATAGTCGAAGTGAGTATAGCTGCCGCCTAACATAAATTCTTCTGCCTCAGCAACGCTCCATGGCTGACGATAAGGACGGTTTGAGGTTAGTGCATCATACACGTCTGCAACAGTGATAATACGTGCCAAATATGTAATCTGTTCTCCCTTAAGGCGCATAGGGTAGCCTGTGCCGTCATATTTTTCCTGGTGCATAAGCACAGCATTCATAACGTCCTGACTATATCCGCCATGCTCTTTTAAAAGACGATAGCCATAAACAGGGTGCTTTTTAATCTCTTCAAATTCATCGTCTGTCAGCTTAGCAGGTTTACGTATAATGTCAATAGAAATCATACGCTTTCCTATATCGTGGAGCAATGCCGCCTCTGCTAATTTTCTTAACTCCTCACGGTGCAGACCTAACTGCTTACCGATTGAAACAGACATCATAGCAACACGCAGACAATGTTTATATGTATAATCGTCATAAGACTGGAGCTGGTGCATTTTTAAAAGGAGATTATCGTCCATATCTATACTGACAAGAAGTTCATCGGCAACCTTATCAACCTGTGCCGCAGCCTCACTGCTAAGTTCGGTAATGGGGGTATCCTCATCGTTACCGAATGCGTCTTTTAATGTGTTCAGCGATTCATGGACGTCAATTTCAGCTTTCATCTGTTTTCTCAGATTATCAGAGGAAAGGTCATATTTAATCCATACTTCGGCAACATTATAGCGTTCCTTAAGGTTAAAAATGGTTACACTATTTAAGCGGCTACCCGAATACAGGAGAATTCTGTCCGAATTAGGCTCATAAACGTCCTTTGCCACAACCATACCCGTACTAAGCTCTTCCACAGGAATTTTAATTGCATTTTTTGTATTCTCCTGCAAAACCCGTACCCCTTTCTTGTTCCTGAATATTGAATTAATTATAGCATATATTTTTCAATTTGTCATTATCTTATAGCAAAAAAACAACTAAAATATGCTAATTTTTGTAATTTTGTGAAAAATCATAAAAATGATTATGCAAATTGCTTATTGTAGAATTGTGTTTAATTGTGTATAATAGTTGTATTACCCTCAAAAGGAGTGAAAAATTATGCTATTAGTAAAGGCAATCGTAAGACCTGAAAAAACTACAGATATTATAAATGCTCTCTATGAGGCGGGGTTTCCTGCAATTACTAAAATGGATGTCAGCGGAAGAGGAAGACAAAGAGGAGAAAAAGGCGGAGATTTTTTTGATTCCCCTCCTTTTGTTGCCGGGGTTATCACCATTATGCGCCTGCAGGCACAACGGATCAAACATTAAATCTGAACAGTACCACGTCGCCGTCCTGCATGACGTACT
>JAZUOE010000267.1:0-3069 GCA_045604505.1 Ruminiclostridium sp.
GGGTATATGTTTTCATTGAATGTGTCTGATGAAAACGCAGCTGAAAAGCTGATTAAGGATATGGAAATTTATTATGAATAACAATTACGGCTGACAGAATTTTGTTCAGCCGTAATTTTTTGTCACGTTTTATCGCCTAAAAGGATTGTAATAGTGAAAGGACTGATTATATGAAAAAAATAATACTCGTTATAATTGCATCAATACTGCTTTCAAGCTGTGTGTCGGAGCAGACAAAAGAGGCTGCTGATACAACTGTGCCAACTCTATATTACGGCACAACCGAGCGAACAAAAGCTGCTCTGCCTGAGCCTGAAATTGAAAAAAGTGACCTCTTGCCACCTGAGGCACCTGAAATAAACTTTACAGGTCTTACTGATATAGGGAAAACACCAAAACAGGGTAATATTGCCTCAAATCTTGGTCATTTTGCTTTTTCCGGGCTTGTGTGTCCCGACGAGGAGAGAAACTGCACATATATTTCCGCTGTAGGCTATGATAATTTGCTCCATAAATTTGTTGACGGCAAGGACGAGGGAGTTATATTTGATAAAACTGCGTGGGCTGTGAATGTATGGAATGGTATGATTTACTGCCTTGCAGACAGCGATAATCCTGTGCTTGAATTTGAGCTGGGCGGATTTATGAACACTGATAATGGCGGTGATATTTACCGCATAAATCCCGATACAGGTGAAATAACACTTATCCTTGACAGCAACGCAGTTGATTTATATATTGCCGACGGGGTTTTGTACTATACAAAACGTAGCTGGGGTAAACCTCATTTAGCGAATTTTGAAACCTTTACCTGTTCACCAAACGGTGAAAATACTCAGTCAATGGGCACTGCTGTTATAGGTTTTTGCGGAAAGTATCTTGCAGTTTATGATGATGAATGCAATTACTATGCGCAATTTCTCAATCCTGAAACAGGTGAACGTATACCTTTTACAGATGAATACGGCATACGTTGTTTTTCAGTCTTGGGAGATAAAGCCTATTATTGTAATGGCAGTATATTTGAGCTTGACTTAATAACAGGTGCTGAAAGAGAAATCGGACCACCTCAGGATTTTTGCAACGGATATGCTGTTATGGGTGATGATATTTACTGCGGTTGGATTGCAACCTTTATAGTCAATCCTGAATTTTCAAGGGAGCAGATCGCAAAGCTATGGACACACTATGAATCTGATTTAAAAAGACTTGAAAACAATAGAATCAGTGCGGGATATTATGAGCCGTATTATACTGACGGTGAGCATATCTACGTAGTTAAACAGCACCCTGAAAGCGGTACATTTATGCTAATAGAACTTAAATATGATTATAAAAATATGACAAATGTGGAGGTGCCGATACTATGAGAAAAGCGTTTGTAATATTGCTTGTTACAGTTTTCTTGTTTTCGGGTTGTTCAATAAGAATCGAGAGCGGTAATGATGAAATAAAAGAGCATTTAACCTACCTTTCTTATGACGTGGATTATAATAATGTAAAATCCTTCTGCGGTGATGAAAAAGGCGGATTATATGTAATCTCAGGAGAGTTTTCAAAGCCTCTTTATTTAACTTATTATGATGAAAACGGAACTGAAATTTTTTGTCAGGAGCTTTCTTACAGTTCAGTTAGTGATATGCTTTCTTATGAAGAAAATCTTTATATAGCATACAGCGGTTACAAGGTTGATTATGGCACAGGAGTATTTGTTGACGCTTACGATACCGTAACAGGCGAAAGGCAGCAGTGCTGTTATTTTCAGAATTTAAGCTCTGTAAAAAGCATTGCCATGCTTGACGGTGAAATTATTGCAATAGGCACGGATACTACAAAAACCGGTCTTAAATGCAGTTATTTATGGAACGGCAAAGAAGAAATAATATATCAGGGAACAGCAATTTATACACAGAGTGGGAAGGAAATAAAAACTCCATTTCCTATGGAAATGTGTGCTATTGAAAACGGCATTCTGATTTACGGTTGTGACAACGAAAACGGTTACTATTTCAGAAAATACGAAAAAGGAAAATTAACGGAGCCTGTTTATACTGACCAACTTGGAAGAATAAAAGGACTTGCAGGTTTTGAAGAAAACAGCTTTGTGACTCAGTCAGCAAACCGTATGAATTATGAAACGCTTATTGCGGGAGATACAGGAGAGGGGAGTGCGGCGGAGATTTTCACTAATGTTTTTATAACAGGTGAATACATGGAAATAAAAACAAACGGTGATTTATGCTGGTTTATAAATAATGTTTCAGGTAAAATAGAGCGCATTTATCTTCCGGCTTATTACAAGGGCAATGCGACCATAAGAATGCTTTGTTCTTTCCATTCTGACGGTACACCTTTTACCTGTGGCTATAATATTGAAACAGAGGTTTATGGCAATGAAGAACTTGCTTTGAAAATTCTTGCACAGGATAAAGATTATGATATATGCTATGTCAATTCCCGAGCAGGTGCAGCAGGGAATATCCGTGACAAGGGCAGCTTTTATCCGCTTGACGAAGTAAATGGAGTAGAAGAGTATCTTGATAAGCTGTTTCCGTATCTGAAAGAGGCGTGTATAACTGAAAATGGTGAAATATGGTGCATACCTGTCAGTGTAGACGGATACGTGCATTTTTACAATCAGGAAAATATTAAAAAAACAGGCTATGATTTACAGAATATGACAATGGAGAAGTATTTTGATTACATTGATTATATGAAATCAGAGGGGTTGAGCGATAAAGTCTGTCGCAATTCATGGACGTTTTCGGAAATGGTATTGCTGAAATATTTGGCGGAAAACAGTAGCTTTGATACGCAGTCTTTCAGAGATACAGCAAGGCTTTTAAAGGAACGATTTAACTGTATAAACCCTGACGGGACAGTAAATACAGCCGAGTTTGTAGATTCCTCTTCAAAGCTCCAACAGGAGTTTTTGAATGGTGATGTAAGCGGTATATATTCGCAAATGGATATGCTGAGGATAAGCGGAAGAATTTATTATTTATGGAATGAAAATATGTGTGCTGCACCTATGCCTTGCTATGAGAACAATGGAAAAAATCTTGTGAA
>JAZUOE010000268.1:0-3552 GCA_045604505.1 Ruminiclostridium sp.
GAATTACAATGATTACGGCAAGGAAATTGGTATGGTAGAAGATAGTAAAAAAATTCTTTATATTGTTAGCACATATTATCATGCGCTGATAAGCTGTATAAAACAGCTTAACTGCCGTAGAACTGCGGATATACTTGTGACATCATATATACCTGATGGTGAAAATTTGACGATAAGAATAAAGGAAAGCGGCTTGTTTGAAAATGTTTTTTATATTGGCGATGTACAGCAGTATGAGGCAAAAAATAAGCTTGATTACCTCTTTAATCAGCATAAGAAAAATGCAGAGCTAATTGAAAGTCAGATTGACTTTGATTTTGAGGTTTATCAAGAAATAAACATATTTCATGATGATACGTGGATGGCGCATTATCTCAAGGACAGACGTATCAGTTATCGGCTTATTGAGGACGCGCTGAACAGCTTCAAGGTTATCTCAAAAACATGCTTTGCGTATATGCTGCCGAAAAGGCGGCTGTGGTGTTCGTTTAAACGGGCGCTTGGCATAGGATATGTTTTCTGCGGTTACGACAAATGCACAACAGCGGTTGAGGTAAACGAACTTGATGGACTGGAAATTGCCGATTTCGCCAAGGACAAGTTGGTTGAGGTGCCAAGGAAGCCTATGTTTGACGCATTGACCGAGGCGGATAAAAAGGTGCTTTGTGATGTGTTTATGAAAGATATTCCGCCGATTGAGCCTGAAAAATCTGTGTTGTTACTTACGCAGCCGTTGTATATTGATGGTACGGTTGGTTCGGAGGAGGAGCAGATTGAAATTTATAAAAGGCTGGTTGCCGAAAATATCACTGATGAGAAATTGGTGATAAAGCCACACCCCAGAGACCTTACAGATTATTCGGAGGTCTTTCCGGCAGCGGTTATTCTTGATAAGAATATGCCGGTGGAGGTTATGGGATTGGTGAAAAACTCAAGGTTTTTAAATGTGATAGCTGTTGATTCTACGGCGTTGCATTGGATAAATAAGCAATGAAAAATAAATTCAGGAGGATTGAAAAAATGAATTACAAAAAGCCCTATGTTATAGCCGAAGCGGGTTGTAACCACAAAGGCGAGATGGAAATCGCCAAGGAACTTATCAAGGTTGCAGCAATGTTTTGCAATGCGGACGCTATTAAATTCCAGAAACGTTGCAACAAGGAGCTTCTCACAGAAGAACAGTATAATGCACCTCACCCTAATCCTGCTAACTCTTATGGTGACACTTATGGCGCACATAGAGAGTATCTCGAGTTTACAGTTGAGCAGCATGCTCAGTTAAAGAAATGGTGTGAGGAGTACGGAATCACATACAGTACCTCTGTTTGGGATCTTACCAGTGCAAAGGAGATAGCTTCTTTAGAACCAGAATTTATTAAGATTCCTTCTGCTTGCAATAACCATTATGAAATGCTCAACTGGTTATGCGATAATTACAAGGGTGAAATCCAGGTGTCTCTCGGTATGACAACAAGAGAAGAAGAAAAGGCTCTTGTAGACTTATTTGTTAATAAGGGAAGAAACAAGGACCTTACTATTTTCAGCTGTACATCAGGTTATCCTGTTCCTTTTGAAGATATTTGTCTGCTTGAAATTACCCGTATTGTAAATGCATACGGTGATATCGTTAAGAATATCGGTTTTTCAGGTCATCATTTAGGAATTGCAGTCGATGATGTAGCCTACGCTCTCGGCGCAAGTGTAATTGAACGTCATTATACACTCGACAGAACATGGAAGGGCACTGACCATGCTGCATCTTTAGAGCCTGACGGAATCAGAAAACTTAAGAGAAACCTTGTTCAGATTAATAAGGCTTTAACAGAAAAGAACGTTGAGGTTCTTCCTATTGAACAGGTTCAGCGTGATAAGTTAAAGTTCAGAAAGCACTGATATGAAAAATAAACTTAAATTTATTCCCTCGCTGATTGTATATGATTTTGATGGCGTAATGACCGACAACCGCGCACTTGTTGACGAACACGGCAATGAAGCCGTGTTCGTTCATCGCGGTGATGGTTACGGAATCAGAATGATAAAGGATGAGCTTAAAATTCCGCAGATTATATTATCCACTGAGGCAAATCCTGTTGTTGTAAGACGTGCGGAAAAAATTAAAATTCCTGTAATCCATAATGCGGGTGATAGTAAAAAGCAGATATTAAAAAAACATTGCGAAGATAATAATATATCTGCCGAAGATGTTATGTACATCGGAAATGATCTTAATGATTTTGATGTTATGATGATGTGTGGATTTTGTGCGTGCCCTGCTGACGCTGAGCAGGAAATTATTTCTGTATCCGATTATGTGTTTTCGGCAAAAGGCGGGTACGGTGTTTGCCGTGAATTATATAGAATTTTATCGGAGGTTATTAATGAACAAGGAAATTCTTAACCACATAAATAAAGGGCAGGTAGTTGCGATTATACCAGCACGTTCTGGTTCTAAAGGCGTAAAGGATAAGAACATTCGCTTGCTGAATGGCTTTCCGATGATTTCTTATACTATTGCAGCTGCAAAGTTAGCAAAAAATATTGACAGAGTTGTGGTATCAACAGATTCAGAAAAATATGCGGAAATTGCAAGGCAATATGGTGCTGAAACACCTTTTTTGCGTCCTGCGGAGATATCAGGCGATAAAGCAACCGATATTGAATTTATGGAGCATGCCATTAATTGGTTTTACGAGAATGAGGGAAGTGTGCCTGAGTATTGGGTGCATTTAAGGGTGACATGCCCTTTGCGCAAACCCGAAGTGATAGATGGCGGTATAGAAAAAATAAAAAAACACCCTGAAGCAACATGTTTGCTTTCGGTAAATAAAGTTGAAGATTATCTTACTGCATATAAATGGTTAATCAAAGACGGCGAAGAGTATGTCAAGAGCATTTTCTTTGAGAACAATGACGACGCTAATATGCCAAGACAGTCATATCCGGACACGTATATTCCTAATATATATGTTGATGTTCTAACAACAAAAAGTATTGTTGCTGATGGCAGGCTTCATGGAAACACAATGGTATGTCTTGAAACTGAGGCGACAATTGATGTTGATACATTGTTTGATATTGAGAGGTTGAATGGTGCGGATTTAAAAGAGTTTGATGCGTTGACATCTTTTTTAAAAGCGCAATAATAAATTTTGTTTCGGTTGTTTGATTTTAAGTAAGAATTAATTTGTAAAAATTGCCTAGACAAATTAGGAGGAAAAAATCAGTGGCTAGTTTAAAAGATAAGATGTATTATCATTTTGTTGAGAAGAATAGTGGTGTTCGTAGTGAGTACGAACCGTATGTTGATTCGCATTTGGAAGAGCACAGAAATAATAGACTGAAACATTGGTGGCTACTGTTTCGTCTTAATTGGCACTATAAGGTACTCAATAAAAAGGATAAGATGTTGGTAAAAGAATCTGGTAAGGTTTCCAAACCCGCTACTTCTAATGGAAATAAAACATCAAATAAAACTTATTCTGAAAACTCAAAAAATGATAGATTTCGTTTTATTCATGAAATATGGAATACAACAGGCGCTTCAGATGAATT
>JAZUOE010000269.1:0-2023 GCA_045604505.1 Ruminiclostridium sp.
TATATCTTCATCACTTTCATAATCCTGATGAGTCAGATAGTCAGTAGATACTCCGAAAATTTCGCTTATTTTTAGCAGATTAGGAACATCGGGAAGTGTAGTGCCAAGTTCCCAGCGTGAAATTGCCTGTCTAGATACATCAAGAAGTTCTGCTAGTTCTTCTTGTGACATACCCTTTGATTTTCTAAGCTTAATTAATTTTTCGTGAAATTTCATGATAATTTCCTCCTTAAATTGATAGTATTATTCTATCATTTAGCTTTGTAAATCTCCACCACTTTTGTGTAGCAATTCCGCAACTGAATGTAACATTTCCTTTAATAGAGCCATTATATCATATTATCAATTTAAAAGCAATTATTGATTGTCACCTTTGTTATCTTAATGGTTGACAACATGATTTATATATGCTAAAATGAATTATCAAGCTATGGAGTGTTTATAAAATGACAATCAAAGAACAAATTTTAAAAATACTTGAAAAAAACAAAGGAAAATATATTTCAGGTGAAGAAATTGCCGAAGAGCTTTTTGTCAGCCGTAATGCGATTTGGAAGGGAATAAATTCACTTAAAAATGAAGGACATATAATAACTGCAGTTACAAATAAAGGCTATTGTCTTTCCGAAAACAGCAGTGTTTTTACAGCCCAATCGGTTTATTCAGAACTTTCGCCTGATTTACAAGAAAAACTTAATATTTCTGTTGTGCCTGTAGTTGACTCTACAAATTCTGTTTTGAAAACTGCTGCAGAGAACGGCACTAAAGAGGGTACAGTCTTAATCGCCATTGAGCAAACGGCAGGTAGGGGTAGACTTGGCAGAAGTTTTTATTCTCCTAAAAATACGGGGCTATATATGAGCATTATTCTTCGCCCGAAAATGACAGCAGCAGAATCATTATTTATAACAACCAGCGCAGCGGTTTCTGCAGCCGAAAGTATAGATTGTATCGCCGGTGTAAATACTCAGATTAAGTGGGTAAATGACATTTATCTGAATGGCAAAAAAGTTTGCGGCATTCTTACTGAGGCATCTTTGGATTTTGAAAGCGGTGGGTTAAACTATGCCGTTCTTGGAATAGGTATAAACCTTACAACTGAAGATTTTCCTGCTGAATTAAATGGTATAGCCACCTCTGTAACTAAAGCGGACGTTGACCTGCGTTCAAAAATTGCTGCTGAATTTCTTAAGAGATTTTTTGGTTACTATGAGAATTTGAATAAATGTGATTTTCTCTCTGAATATCGACGCCGCTCCATGCTTATCAGTGAAAAAGTAACAATAATACGTGGAAATGACACATTTAACGGCACAGTAACGGGAATTGACGATGAAGTTAGGTTGGTTGTTCAGCTTGAAAATGGTGAAACGACTACTTTTTCTTCAGGTGAAGTTCAATTAAAAAAGGGCGGAATTATTAAATGAAAAAGCTGAATACAAGGGAATTGGTTTTTATATCTGTTTTTGCGGCAATAATTTCAGTTTTTTCTCAAATTGTAATTCCGTTTCCGTCAGGTGTTCCCATAACATTTCAGACTTTTATAATAGCACTTACAGGTTATTGCTTAGGCTCAATTAAGGGAAGTGTTACAGTGCTTGTTTATATTGCACTTGGTATTATTGGAGTACCTGTTTTTTCAGGTTTCAGGGGTGGTTTAGGTGCAGTTTTTGATGTAACAGGGGGCTTTATAGTAGGATTTGTTCCTATGGCTTTTTTGTGCGGTATTCAAACAGAGAGTAAGCAGTCTAAATTTTTACTTGGTGCTATAGGTGTTGTAATTTGTCATATTTTTGGAGTTTTATGGTTTGCTTTTTATTCTAAAAATCTGATAAATTCTTTTATTTCTGTTTCTTTACCTTATTTGCTGAAGGATTTTATCAGTATTTTTGCTGCTTTTTTTGTTGCTGAAAAATGTATGAAAACAACGATGAATAGTAAAGTCAGGCAGACACAAAGCAATCGTTGTTGGTGGCGGTGTAAACGCGGTTGTTGATATGAAGATCTCCGTAATGCCGGAAAC
>JAZUOE010000270.1:0-24984 GCA_045604505.1 Ruminiclostridium sp.
ATATCGCTTTTTACTGACGGAATTTCATTTGTAGTTATTGCAACAGAAGGATAGAATAATAGGTTTTCTTTCAGTGCCCATTCATCGTATTTTACTACATTACTTATATGACTGGTATACTGGGTTTTGCTCAAATCATCAATGACAATAGGAAGTCCCTCGCAAGACTGTTTAAGACCGTCAATAGTGGTTGTAGTGAAATCAGCACTTTTATTAACAGGAATTTTCTTTCCGCACATCATTTTAGTTAACAAGTTTATGAATGCTGTTTTTCCGCCATTGCTTTCTCCGTAAAGAATGGCGTAAACAGGGAATTGCTTTATATCCTGGCCGTTATTGTGAGCAATAACTCTTAAATATGGCATAAAAGGAGAAGCTAAATACCACGCCGCAAATAAGAAAAATGTACGTCTATTCTTATCGACATCTCCTGAAAAAGCATCAAAACCTTCCATATATTCAAAGAAATGCTGAACATCTGCTTGTACTTTTTCTTTTGCAGGGTTAAGATTACACTCCACATCATTGAAATTCATCATTTTTCTTTCGACATCAATATGAAGTTTAGGCATTAATTTTCGTTCTTCTGCTTTAATTTCACGATTTTCTTTATACTTGCGTTTTGCCTTTGAAATCTCTGAAGGAACAAGAACAATTTTGCCGTGCTTGTCCGCTTTGGGCATAAGAGGTTTGATATCTTTAGAAATGTTACTTGCGTCTGCTGCAATAATATATTCAGGATTGTCCGATTCCTCTAAAATAACCATTTTCTTTGTTTTTACGGTTTCGGCTATTGGAACTACTTCCATTAAATCGTCCAAAGCAGTATCAGGGTCAGCGATTACACGAGTGATACTTGAATGAACAACATTATCAGCACATTCATCTTTGAATTGTTCAAAAAGCTCACGATAGTATTCGTAGGCTTCTATGTTGTCCATATATGTAATATTTTCTCGCTGAATACCATTGAATGCAGAATAGGAAAAGTTTGCTGAACCTGTTATAACCCTTACTCTACCGTCATCAGCTTTAAGCACATATATCTTTTCGTGAGATTTAATTTCTCTTGAAACAAGTAATTTTAATGTTTCGTTCTCTAATCTTTCGGCAAGCATATTTGCTGATTTATGTTTGCAGATAAATTTCAGTTGAGAAAACTGAACACTCATAACCATTGCAACGTTATCCTCAAGTACAGTTTCGCAACCGAAAATAATCTCGCCATATTTGAAATTAGGAAGCACTCGGCTTATGAAGTCGATACCTGAAGAATATGTAATTGCATAGATTTCATCATAGCCTTTGAATAAGTCGTCCCAATTCATAGAAACAGCCTCTTTAAATGTTGCTTCAACTACATTTAATTTTTTAGTCGGCTCCGTTTCTTCGATAAAATCAAAAAAAGTGAATTCCTGAACAGTATCAATCTTACTCATAATTTTTGCCTTTCCAATGATTTCGTATTGAACCAGTGTAGCTTACAGTTTTGCCGTTTACCCTAACTTTGCTTGGCAATAAACTACTTGCATAATGTCATTATATACAAATATCTGTCCTATAAAAAGGACAGATATTAATTGAAATTATTCTGTTACATATTTTCTTTTAAAGGAACGGCAACGACCTTCCTCGCAATAACATTAACCCACTTTTCTTCTCTCTCAGGTCTTGCGTCTTCTGTAATCCATAAATCAACTATTCGTAGTTCAGGGAATTTACTTATAACATCTGAAATAGTTTCTTCTGTATAATCGGTAAAATATCTGCCGTTTCTTATGCCTTCAAAATCACCGTATTTAAATGAGCAGTACAGAATGCCGTTTTCTTTTAAAGCGGTTGATATTCTTTTGATTACGCCCTGCAATTCTATTGAGGGAATGTGTAATAAAGATGCACAAGCCCATACAGCGTCAAATTCATTACTAAAATCAATTTTATCGAAGGTCAGGTTGAGAACAGCCTGGCCTATTATTTTTTCTGCACATTCACACATAGCAGAGGAACCATCAACAGCTGTTACCTTATACCCATTTCTTATAAACATCAAGCTGTCTCTTCCTGAACCACAGCCTAAATCAAGAATATGTCCATTGGGTTGTACGTACTCTAAAAATCTGCTCTGAATATCTGTCATTCTGGTTTCTAAAGTATCATCAATAAATTTCTGTGCATTGTTATCGTAGTAGTTGATTGTTTCGTTCATTTTATTCTCCTAAAATGTAGCTTTCTGAACCTCTTCGGTTTCCCAAGTGTGAATAAGCATACCCTTTGCAAAATTGTGCATACGTTGAAGGTGTCTGTGCCTTTCAGCATCGCTATTACCTGTCTGCTGTATAAGGGTTTCGCGCAATGGGTGATGACTGCTGATAAGAAAGTTATTTCTCTTATTAAGACGTTCAAGATATTTCAATGCAGGAACCTTTGCGAATTTACCATTTTCACCTCTATTGCAATTCTCACACGCAAGTACCAGATTCCATACACCATCAAGGTTTTCGTTTACGTGTGTGTGAACGAGGTGGGAAGACGCTTAAAGTTGGATTACATAACAGACAAGTTCAGTAGCTTTCTCAAAGCACATAATCTTCCTCACATACGCTTTCATGACCTTCGTCACAGCTGCCTGAGCTTACTTGCGAAGAACTATACCATGAAGCAAGTACAGGATTACGCCCGTCATGCTAACTTTAGTGTAACAGCGGATATATATTCGCATATACAGAATTCAGATAAGCTGCTTGAATTGAATACAATATGCGAGAGCATTAAATTCAACGAAGATAAGGTTTGTTAGGAAAATGTTAGGAAATGTAGCCCGAAGGTCAAAAAAACAAGCCGCTCAACTTACGTCAAACGGCTTTGTTATAATGGTTGCGGAGGCAGGACTCGAACCTACGACCTTCGGGTTATGAGCCCGACGAGCTACCACCTGCTCCACTCCGCGATATTTAAGCACTCTCAATCAGAGTGCTTAATTATTATATCATAACATAAAGTGTTTGTCAACACTTTTTTGAAAAAATCACTTGAAAAAGTGACGGTATTTATTGACATTTTCTGCGTTTTTTTGGGGATTATTTCAGTTTTTGGCGCTTTTTACACATTTAGCGTGGCTATTCAATAAATTACCTCATCACCCTCATCAAGACCACTCCTGATAACCGCAAGACCGTTGTAAATTCCCTCAACCTCTACGGGTATACGCACCTGAATGCCGTTGTTCAGAATAGAGCAGTAGGTGGAACCTGAAAAGGTTGCAACTGCCTCTTCAGGGAGAGTAAGCACGTTGTATTTTTGAACAGTAGGAACAATCAACGTAGCCCAACCCGCAGTAATTACGTTATCGACTTCGCTTGTTAGACGCTCAAGTTCGCCTTCCTCAAGCTTTATGGAAACGCACTCATTTATGTTGATAGAGCCGCGTTCTCCCCTTGTTCTTTCGCCGCCGGGCAGCATAACAACCCGTCCCATATATGACCCGTTAGTGCCGAATTTCGCCTCAACCTGCATTCCTACTTTGAATAAATCGGTGTTACTGCTAGTGTAAAGATAGATTTCTCCCTCTTTGGCAACAGAGCAAACCTTTGAGCCGTAAGGAACAATCTCGCCTGTTGTAAAACTCTCGGCAGCGGTTACGATACAGTCGTAGGGTGCCCTTATAGTAAATTGGTCAACCTTGTACTGTACAAGCTCCAAAGTCTTTGCCTGAATCTGATATTCAAGGTAGTCAGCCTGACTTCCTGTAGCAAGGTACTTAGCGTAAGCGTCGTCAGCAAGTATTTTCTGATTCTGATAATCATAATCAAGGGCGGCGGCGCTGAAAACTGCAATAACGTCCCCTTCTTTCAGAGTCTGACCACGCTGCACGTGATATTCCAAAATATTAGCCTCAAAATCGGTGTAAAGGGTGTCAGCGTAAATATATCCGATACCCCCGCCGATATTCTGAGTTTCCTCAATATCAGTAATCTGTGCGGTGGCAGTATTGTAGGAAAGGGCGCTGCCGTTTTCCAATACCGGTATCTTAATTTCTGCGTCAATTGCAGCCTGTTGTGAACAGGACGCACAAAGGGCAACCGTAAGAGCTGCTGCCACTGACAATAATTTGCGGGTGAAAGATTTCATAAAAACTCCTGTAGAATGCAGTTGGCTGAAAGGGAATTAACCTAAACGGTTTATAATTTCAAGACACATTCTGCCGTTGTGGTAAGGGCATTTCCAAGGGTCAACCACAGCCTTGAAATCTGCGGGAACCCCGTTTTCGTCAAGCTGTGAATACCATTCACCGCCCGGACGCTTATCAACGATATTATTCTTTATGTAATTCCAGATTGTTTTGGAAACCTCAAGATATTCGGGGTTATTATAACGCACACTGCCATTGAGGAAACCAACCACAGCCTCTGCCTGAACCCACCATATACGCCAGGTATTAACCTCGTCCTTGTCACGTTCATTAAGCAGGGAGCCGTCCTTAAATGCAAGTTTCTTGATATTTGCAACGATTTTTTCGTTCATTGCGCTGACTTCCTTTGTAAGAGCCTCATCGCCCATAACGTCACAAGCTCTGTCTAAAAGCCAGGTTGCCTCAATGTCGTGACCGTAAGAATGAATATCGCCGATAACATCAAGATTTTTGTCAAAGAACACTAAAAGTCTGTCGTCCTCTTTATAGAAAATCTTGTCGAGGAAAAGTCTTGTCTGAAACTTAAGTCTGCTGAGTACCTGTTCATTTTTGGAAACACGGTAAAGCTCTGTATATGCCTCGAGAAGGTGGAGAGTTGTGTTCATGGTTTTATCTGCCATAAGTCCGTTTTCGGAAAGAGCGTCATTTTCCACGATTTCCCAAGTACGTGACATAGCCTCAAGGTAAGCAACCTCATCGGTGCATTTTTCTTCAATAGTATTAAAAATCTCCATAGCAAGGTCAAGAGCAGCCTTATCACCACTTGCATCATAATAGCTTGAAAGAGCGTAAACGAAGAAAGCCTGACAGTATGTATGTTTCATATCGTCCTTAACGCTGCCGTCTGCGTTCATCATCCAGTAAACGCCGCCGTTTTCACGGTCAACGCAGTATTTTGACATAAATTCATAGCAGCTTTTTGCTTTTTCAAGGCACTTTTCGTCCTTAAGTGTAAGGTAGCAGTTTGAATAGAACCAAAGAATACGGGAGTGAAGAATAACACCCTTTTCGCCGTTCTTGTCTAAATTGAGGCTATTGTCCATAAAGCCGTAAAAACCGCCGTTTTCCTTATCCTCAAGATTATCCCAGAAGGGAATGATGTGATTTATAAGTTCGTTTTTGATTTCGTTTAACATGGTGAATATCCTTTCAGCAGGGTTTTATTTTACGCCCCTTTTCTGCAGTTATGAAAAGGGGCGTTGTTTTTATTTCAGACAGGGCTTATTCGTCCTTACCTGCACCGCAGCACTTCTTATACTTCTTACCGCTGCCGCAGGGACAAAGGTCATTTCTGCCAATTCTGTCAGCAGCACTCTTACGAATTGTCACACCTGCATTTTCAGCGTCAGGACGCATTACACGTTCTCTCTGAGGAGCGGTACGCTGAGGGTTGATACGGAAGGTGAGAATAAGTCTTACAGTATCCTCACGGATAGCGGCAATCATCTCGTCAAACATTGCGAAACCTTCAAAACGGTATTCAACAACAGGGTCCTTCTGTCCCATAGAACGTAAATAAATGCCCTTCTTAAGCTCGTCCATTGCGTCGATGTGGTCCATCCACTTGCTGTCAACATTTTTGAGAAGAACAACACGCTCAACCTCACGCATAATCTCTTCGCCGTATTCAGCCTCTTTAGCGGCATAAATAGCAAGAGCGCGGTCAGTAAGTTCTTCAACAATATCCTTCTTCTGAACCTCGTTAAGCTCATCAACGGTATATGTGAAGTCATCGGGAGTTGTAAGAACTCCTGCGTAATGCTCACGTAAGCCTGTAAGGTTCCAGTTTTCGGCAATATCACCCTGACAGTACATATCAATATTTTCCTGAATACTTTCAGTAATCATAGAGTGGATATTAGAGCTTATATCGTCACCGTCAAGAACCTTTGAACGCTGAGAGTAGATAGTCATTCTCTGCTGTGACATAACATCGTCAAAGTCAAGTACGGATTTACGGATAGAGTAGTTTCTGCCCTCAATCTTACGCTGTGAGGACTCAATAGTCTTTGTGAGCAGACCTGTTTCAATCGGAATATCCTCGTCGATTTTCAGAGTTTCCATAATAGCCTGAACCTTTTCGCCGCCGAACAGACGCATAAGGTCATCTTCGAGAGATACATAGAAACAGCTTTCGCCGGGGTCACCCTGACGACCTGCACGGCCTCTGAGCTGATTATCAATACGGCGGGATTCGTGACGCTCTGTACCTAAGATGAACAGACCGCCCACTGCTCTTACTTCCTCTGATTCGGGAGCAATCTGAGCCTTGAACTTATCATTAAGCTCCTTGTAAAGGGCTCTGGCCTTAAGGATTTCCTCATTATCGGTTTCAGCAAAGCCTGTAGCCTCATTGATAAGCTCATCATCAATACCCTGCTTACGCATTTCAGCCTTTGCAAGATATTCGGGGTTACCGCCAAGCATAATATCGGTACCACGACCTGCCATGTTTGTAGCAATAGTAACGGCACCCTTCTTACCTGCCTGTGCAACGATTTCAGCCTCACGCTCATGGTTCTTAGCGTTAAGGACCTCATGCTTGATGCCTGTTTTTCTAAGCATTTTAGAGAGGATTTCAGACTTTTCGATTGTAACTGTACCAACAAGAACAGGCTGACCCTTTTCGTGACATTCCTGAATCTGTCTGATAACAGCGGTAAACTTACCATGTTCGTTTTTGTAAACCTGGTCCTGATGGTCAACACGGATTACAGGCTTATTTGTGGGAATTTCAATAACGTCAAGACCGTAAATGCCGCGAAATTCTGTTTCTTCGGTCATAGCGGTACCTGTCATACCTGAAAGCTTACTGTAAAGGCGGAAGAAGTTCTGGAATGTGATAGTAGCAAGGGTTTTGCTCTCATTTTTAACCTTTACGCCCTCTTTAGCCTCAATAGCCTGATGCAGACCCTCATTAAAGCGACGACCGAACATAAGACGTCCTGTAAATTCGTCAACGATAACAATTTCGCCGTCCTTAACGATATATTCTGTGTCAAGATGCATACAGCCGTTAGCCTTGATAGCCTGATTTATATGGTGGAGATATGTTAAATTGTCGGGGTCCATAAGGTTTTCAATTCCGAAGAATTTTTCAGCCTTCTTTACACCGGGCGGGAGCAGGGTAGCAGTCTTTGCCTTTTCGTCGATAATATAATCGCCGTCATAATCGTCATGCTCTTCCTTTGCGTCAACCTCAACAACCTTGATAGACTTCATTGTTTTAGCAAGTTTATCAGCTCTTTCATAAAGGTCAGTTGGCTTATCACCTCTGCCTGAAATGATAAGAGGAGTTCTTGCCTCGTCGATTAAGATAGAGTCAACTTCGTCCACAATGGCAAAGTTCATTTCACGCTGAACCTTTTCAGTTTTCTTGATGCACATATTATCACGGAGATAGTCAAAACCATACTCGTTGTTTGTACCGTAGGTAATATCGCAGTTATAAGCAGCTCTTCTTTCATCATTAGCCTTATCGTGAACTATAAGACCAACAGTAAGTCCGAGAAAACGGTGAACACGGCCGATAAGCTCACTGTCACGCTTTGCAAGGTAGTCGTTTACTGTTACAACATGAACACCCTTACCTGTTAATGCGTTAAGATATGAGGGGGGTGCGGCAACGTAAGTTTTACCTTCACCTGTTCTCATTTCTGCAATACGTCCCTGATGAAGAACGATACCGCCGATAATCTGAACAGGGTAGGGCTTGATACCGATAACACGCCACATAGCCTCACGGCAGACAGCGAAAGCGTCAGGAAGGATAGAATCAAGTGATTCACCCTCTGCAAGACGGCCCTTAAGCACGTTAGTCTGATTCTGCAGTTCCTTATCTGTCATAGCCTGATACATAGGCTCAAGGTTAAGGACTGCCTGTTTAGTGCCCTCTATTCTTTTAACTTCCTTTTCGGAATAACTTCCGAAGAGTTTGCTGAAAAGTCCCATTGTACGAACATTCCTTTCTTTTGGGGATATTCCACCACTTTATTTATATTCCTATCTATTATACTATATTATTTCGGGTTTGTCAATGAAATTTTGGTGATATAAAAAGGAGCAATTACAAAGAATTGCCCCATTTTTGTTATTTTGTGAGAACCCCTCTGTTAATTGCACTTACAAGAGCATGAACAGATGAGAAAATAATATCGGTATGAGTACCTGCACCCCACGCAAGAGTGCCGTCCTGCGCCTTTATCTCAATATAGGACATAGCCTTTGAACGTGAGCCCTGTTCAAGAGCCTGTTCGGAGTAGCTTATTACGGAGAAATCAATGCCAAGAAGGGATTTAAGCGCATTCGTAACGGCATTAAGACGGCCGTTGCCCTCGCCAAAAATAACCTCTTTCTCGCCATTGTACATTGCAGTAACTTCGGCGGTGAATTTTTCCTCATTACGTGTATAATGAACATCTGCAACCTTCAGCGGTGAGCTGACATTTACAAACTGACCTCTGAAAATATCATAAACATCATCAGGAGAAAGCTCACGGTGCTGTTTATCGGAAACGTCCTTTACCGTATATCCCACAACCTCACGGAATTTAGGTGGCAAAGAAATACCGTATTTCTGTTCCAAGAGGAAACCGATACCGCCCTTTCCGCTCTGACTGTTTATACGGATAATATCGCCGTCATACTGTCTGCCGATATCCTTAGGGTCAATAGGCAGATAGGGAACTGACCAGTGGGGGTCATGGCCGTCCTCATCACGCCATTTCATACCCTTTGCAATTGCGTCCTGATGGGAACCGGAAAATGCCGCAAACACCAAAGAGCCGCTGTAGGGCTGACGGTCGCTGACGTGCATACAAGTCATCTGCTCATAGATTTTCACCAGCTTAGGCAGGTCTGTAAAGTCCAGTTCAGGCTCAACACCGTGACTGAACATATTCAGCGCAAGAGTTACAATATCAACATTACCGGTTCTTTCACCGTTGCCGAACAGTGTGCCCTCAATTCTGTCAGCACCCGCCAACAAGCCAAGCTCAGCGTCAGCAACCGCACAACCTCTGTCGTTGTGAGGGTGGAGAGAAACGATGACATTTTCACGATTATAGAGGTTGTCGCACATATATTCAACCTGACAAGCGTAAACGTGAGGCATTGAGAGCTGAACAGTAACAGGAAGGTTGATAATAACCTTATTTTCGGGTGTGGGTTCCCAAATTTTCAGAACCTCGTTGCAAACCTCAAGAGCATATTCAGGTTCAGTACCCGTAAAGCTTTCGGGGGAGTATTCAAAGCTGAAGTTACCGGGAGTTTTTTCGGCATATTCCTTCAGGAGCTTTGCGCCTGTAATGGCAATCTCCATGATTTCGTCTTTTGATTTGCGGAAAACCTGCTCACGCTGAGCAACCGAAGTGGAATTGTAGAGGTGAACGATTGCGTTTTCCGCTCCCTCTAATGCCTCAAAGGTTTTCTTGATAATATGCTCACGGGACTGAGTGAGTACCTGAATTTTTACGTCCGAAGGAATCATTTTTCTTTCAATAAGAGTGCGGCAGAATTCATATTCAGTTTCACTTGCGGCAGGGAAACCGATTTCGATTTCTTTAAAGCCTATCTCCACTAAGGTTGTAAAGAAAGCCAATTTTTCCTCTAAGCTCATAGGTACAACAAGGGCCTGATTTCCGTCACGCAGGTCTACGCTGCACCAAATCGGTGCTTTTTCAATATTTTCCTTTCTTGTCCAATCGTAGCAGCTTTCAGGCGGCATAAAATAATTTTTCTGATACTTTTGTGTGTTCATAGCAATTGTCCTTTCCAAGCGGTTATATTTTTCTATCAATATTGCAATACAAATAAAAACCCCGCCTCTTAACACTAAGAGACGGGGAATAATCCTCGCGGTACCACTCTTGTTGACGTAAAATACGCCCACTCATTACACATCTATCAATGTGCCTCTCTGTAACGGGAGAACCCGTTCAAACCTACTATTATTTCGGCCGACTGCTTGAGGGTGAGTTATGATAGTCTTTCAATACCGCCTCACACCACACGGCGGCTCTCTGAAAAGGAAATGACTACTTTGTTCCCTGTCATTGCATTTACAATATTTGATTAAATGTATTATAACAGAGAAAAAAGGATTTGTCAAGAGTTTTTTAAGAAACAGCAGAATATCCGCTTTCTTCAACGATATACTGCCCTTCATCTGATAAAATCCACTCTATAAATGGCTTTATATTTGGGTTATCGTTATCCTTGCGGTAAACGGCATAGAAATTGCTGACAACAGGATATGCGCCATTTGAAATACTCTCTTTATCGGGATAAATTCCGTTCAGTGACAGCATTTTTATGCCGCCGTTTTCTACAATTCCCTCAACATAGTAACGGAAAGAAAAGCCAATTGCTCTGCCCGTAAAACCCAGCGGGTTCTTGCGGATTTGGGTGCCGTCCATAAAGTTTTCCATTGCGGTCTGACTTCCGCTGCCTTTGTTTCTTGTTACAGCGTCAATGTAATAGTTGTCCCCGCCAACCTCAGACCAGTTTCTTATTTTTCCTGAATAAAGGTCCTTTACCTGTTCAGTGGTAAGGTTGTTTACAGGGTTATCATTGTTTACGATAAAAACAAAAGCCTCTTTTCCGACGGGTACCATTTCAAGTTCGGCTCCCATTTCTTCGGCATAAGCCAATTGTTCTTCCGAAGGCGCGGCGCAGAAAACAATATCTGCTGTGCCCTCAGCAACTGCCTTGTACGCACCTCTTGTATTGGTGTATTGCAGCGCACTTTCAGGGGCAAAATCAGTGCCGTCAAAGGACACGCTTTCCGCAGGATATACAGCATTTACAAAAGCGGAAAAAACAGGGTATAAAGCCGCCGCTCCGTCTACTACAGGCAGGTTTTCCGTAAGGGTCAACGAGCCGTCAATATCCACGATTTCAGAGTCTTTATCAAAGGGGAGATACTTATGGAGTTCAATTGACTTCACCTGCATTTCCTCGCTGGTGTTATTGATGTATCGTTTTGTTATAAAGCTATAAACGGCAATGTCAAAAGAAACAAACAGGACAATAATCAGCACTATGACAGCCAATTGTTTTATTAGTTTCATAGTTACCTCCCGTTTGCGATATATGAAATTATGGAGCAGTCCCTCTGCAGAAAAAATGTATATACGGTGAGGGCAATAACACTTAACATTCCTAGTACAAGAAGGGTGATTACAATGCCTCTAAATAATTTTTCATTCATGGCCGCACCTCACATATACATCATTGCCGACATCATAAGTATAATGAACGCAATGATGACAATTACCAGCAATGCGGCAATAATTGATGAAACAATAAGAAGAATTTTCCAAACCTTCTTCTTTTTTGCATTTTCCTTTGGTGTTTTTAAAAAGCCGATGAGGGAAACAACAAAAAAAGCGGCAAAAAGCAGCGGCACTCCGAAAATAATAATCAGCGGTAAAGCCTCTTCCATAAAAACCTCCTGAAAATCAAAACCGCCGTACCTAAGTACAGCGGTAATTTAATTACGCTTCTGTGTTTTCTTCGATGTACTTAACAACGTCGCCAACAGTCTTGATGTTTTCAACCTGGTCATCAGGGATTTCCATATCGAATTCATCTTCAAAGCTCATAACGAGGTCAACGATGTCAAGAGAGTCAGCACCAAGATCGTCCTGAATGTTAGCATTCATTGTTACCTTATCTTCCTCAACGTCAAGCTGGTCAACGATAATGTTCTTTACTTTTTCAAAAATCATTTTTCAGATCCTCCATAATTAATATTATAAATTTCGGATAACAACTATAGTCTGTTGTATCAACCTTTTACCATTATAAATGATACCTTTTAAAAAATCAATAGCTTTTAAGAAAATTTTACCGATTTTTAAAATTTTTAACTTTTGCTGTATATTCTTTAAAAGTATTGTATTTTTTTATGCAATTTGATTATTCATTAAACATACCGACTTTGCGGAATTTCTCATATCTGTTCTGAAGAAGGGTGTCTGTGTCGAATTTCATAAGACGGGGCACAGCCTCGCAAAGGTAATCGGAAATATTCATAGCGGTAAAGCCCATATCTGTATGAGCGCCGCCGTTAGGTTCGCTTATAATTTTTTCGCAGACGCCGAATTTTACAAGGTCCTCTGCTGTAATTTTCATCAGTTCAGCCGCCTCAGTTTCTCTTGAGGCATCTTTCCAAAGGATTGACGCAAAGCCTCTGGGAGAAATTACAGAGTAAAGGGCATTTTCAAGCATTGCCAACTCGTCACACACTGCTAAAGCAAGTGCGCCGCCGCTTCCGCCCTCGCCCAACACTATTGAAACGATAGGGGTTTTGATTGTCATAAACTCCATAAGGTTACGTGCGATAGCCTCGCCCTGACCTCTTTTTTCAGCCTCAATTCCGCAGAAAGCACCGGGAGTATCAACAAGACAGATAATGGGTCTGTGAAATTTCTCTGCCTGTTTTGCAAGGCGAAGTGCCTTACGGTAGCCCTCAGGGTGGGGCATTGAGAAGTTGGATTTTTTATTTTCGTCAAGGTTTCTGCCCTTAACCTGTGCAATTACGGTTACGGGAATATCCCTGAGCATTGCCAAGCCGCCCACAATAGCGTTATCATCGCCGTAGTGACGGTCACCGTGCATTTCAAGAAAGTCGGTGAAAATTGCGGGAATGTAGTCCATAACAGTAGGACGGTTTTTCTGACGTATGGTAGCTAAACGCTCTGTAGCTGTAAGGGTATTCATATCAGCCGTCCTTTCCCGGAAGTTCATCCGCTTTTTCATAATTGTGCATTTTTATAAGTCTTGAAAGGGTGGAACGCATCTTCTTACGCTCAACAATCATATCAACAAAGCCGTTTTCCAACATAAATTCAGCCGACTGGAAATCATCGGGGAGCTGCTGACGGATAGTATCCTGAATAACACGTCTACCTGCAAAACCGATAAGTACCTTAGGTTCAGCAATAATTACATCGCCAAGACTTGCAAAAGAGGCTGTAACACCACCTGTTGTAGGGTCTGTCATAACGGTTATATAGAGTTGACCTGCCTCGTTATGTCTTGCGATAGCGCCTGAGGTCTTTGCCATCTGCATAAGGGAAACAATACCCTCTTGCATACGCGCACCGCCTGAGGCTGTAAAGAGAATTACAGGCAGCTTATGTTCTGTACCGTATTCAAAGGCACGTGTGATTTTTTCACCCACAACACTGCCCATACTAGCCATCATAAAGTTGCTGTCCATAATGCCGATAACTGCATCATAACCGCGAATTTTACAAAGTCCTGTAACAACTGCCTCGTTTGTGCCGCATTTTTCCTTAAGTTCAGTCAGCTTTTCCTCATAGCCGGGAAAATCAATAGGGTTCTGAGAGGTCATACCTGCGTCAAACTCTATAAAGCTGCCTTTATCAACCGTCATTTCAAGGCGGTCACGGAAACCTATACGTGCATGGTAGTTACAAGCCATACAAACCTGCTTGTTTTTGTCGAATTCCTCACGGTAAACGACAGTGTTGCATCTGGGACATTTGAAAAGCAGGTTACGTGGGATTTCTACGCTTTCAGCTGCTTTTTCAGGTTTCTTTTCATCTTTAAAACGGTCTTTTACAACCTTGAATAAATCCTCAAGTGCCATTATGCCTCCGAATAAATGTTATGTTAAATCCTTACGGTTAAGGAAACCTATGTCGAAATCACCGCTGATAAATTCTTCATCACGAAGAAGGTTCAGCTGGAAATCAATATTTGTCTGAATGCCCTCAATCAGCATTTCCGAAAGGGCAACCTTCATCTTTGTTATTGCCTCTTCACGGGTTCTGCCCTTAACAATGAGCTTTGCAATCATGCTGTCATAATAAGGGGGGATTTCATAGCCCTGATAAACAGCGGTATCAATACGGACGCTGTGACCGCCGGGCATGTGAATAGACTGAATTTTTCCCGGACAGGGACGGAAATTATGCTTAGGGTCCTCAGCATTGATACGGCATTCAATAACGTGTCCTCTGAAGGAAATATCCTCCTGCTTGAATGCAAGGGGAAGTCCCATAGCAACACGTATCTGTTCCTTGATAAGGTCAACGCCTGTAACCATTTCAGTTACCGGGTGTTCAACCTGAATACGTGCATTCATTTCCATAAAGTAGAAATTCTTATCCTTATCCACAAGAAATTCTACGGTACCTGCATTATAATAGCCGTAAACCTTAGCCGCTCTTAAGGCAGCCTGACCCATTTTTTCACGGAGTTCAGGTGTCATAATAGGGCTGGGGCTTTCCTCAAGCACCTTCTGATTTCTTCTCTGACATGAGCAGTCACGTTCACCCAAATGAACCGCATTGCCATGTTCATCAGCAATAATCTGAATTTCAACGTGGCGGGGATTTACAATAAATTTTTCGATATATACGTCGTCGTTACCGAAGAACTGCTTAGCCTCCTGCTTTGCGGCAGTGATTGCGTCCTCTAACTCTTCCTCGCTGTCTGCACGGTGGATACCACGTCCGCCGCCACCTGCACTTGCCTTAACAAGCACGGGGTAGCCAACCTCTGCGGAGATTTTCTTAGCCTCATCAAGACTGTTTACAACACCGTCAGAGCCTGTTACAACAGGAACACCGGCTTTAATCATAGCGATTTTTGCGTTTGCTTTATCGCCCATTGCCTCCATAGCCTCTGCGTTTGGACCAATCCACTTGATACCGCACTTGTCACAAAGGCGGACAAACTCGCTGTTCTCGGAAAGGAAACCAAAGCCGGGATGAATAGCGGTAGCGCCTGTGATTTCACAAGCGGCAAGAAGTGCCTTTGTATTTAAGTAGCTATCGGTACTTCTGGGACCGCCGATACAAATAGCCTGGTCGGCAATCTGTGCATGAAGGGCGCTTTTATCCGCTGTGGAATAAACCGCAACGGTTTCAATGCCAAGCTCACGACAAGCTCTGATAATGCGGATAGCAATTTCGCCGCGATTGGCAATTAGAATTTTATCAAACATTAACGTAATCCTTTCTATGAGGGATTTACTTGATTGCGAAAGAAATTTCAGCGGTACAAGCCTTTTCGCCGTTTACGGTTGCAATACCCTTGCCAACGCCCACAGGCCCTTTGATTTTAATAATTTCAACCTCAAGGCGGAGAGTGTCGCCGGGAACAACCTGACGGCGGAATTTAGCCTCTTTAACACCGCCGAAGAAACCTATTTTGCCCTTATTTTCAGGCATCATAAGCATAGAAACAGCACCGGCCTGTGCCATCATCTCAAGGATAAGTACACCCGGAACAACAGGGTATTCAGGGAAGTGACCCTTGAACCAAAAATCATCTGCCTTTATATGCTTATAAGCTACAACACGCTTACCCTCTTCAATTTCCTCAATCTCGTCAATGAGCAGGAAGGGGTCACGGTGGGGAATAATTTCCTTAATCTGTTCAATATTCATCTGCATGGTATTACCTCTTATTCAATACGAAGTATAGGCTGGTCAAATTCAACTGTATCGCCGTTCTTTACAAGAATTTCAGCAACTCTGCCGCTGTATTCACTTGTAACTTCATTCATTAACTTCATGCTTTCGATAATGAAAAGCACATCGCCCTTATTTACGGTAGAACCAACGCTGACATAAGGAGCCTTATCAGGAGCGGGAGCAGCATAGAATGTACCAACGATGGGGGATTTTACAATATTTCCGCTGACTGCGGCAGGAGCCTCAGCCTGAGCAGCGGGAGCTGCTGCGGGAACCTGCGGTGCCATAGTGGGCATAACAGGGGGCATGGGCGGCATAGCGGGAGACTTTTCGCCCAATTCGATTTCATATTCATCATCGCTCTTAACCTTAAGGTAGCTAAGATTATTTTCCTTCATAAGTGCGATGTATTCCTTTACGGTTTCAACAAGGGTATCTTTCATAGTAATTGTCCTTTCTTATCAGTCGTTTACAGGCAGGAGACAGATAGTTGCGTTATGTCCGCCAAAACCAAGTGAGTTACTGATAGCACCTGTAATCTTCATTTCTCTGTTAGTACCCTTGCAGTAGTCAAGGTCACATTCTTCGTTTGTTTCCTGTAAGCCAACGGTTGCGTGAACAAGGCTGTTCTTCATCTGAAGTACAGTTGCAACCGCCTCAACACCACCTGCAGCACCTAAAAGGTGACCTGTCATAGACTTTGTGGAGTTGATAACCATATTCTTAGCGTGTTCGCCGAAAGTAATCTTAAGAGCGGCAGTTTCTGTTCTGTCGTTTATGGGAGTAGAGGTGCCGTGTGCGTTGCAGTAATTGATTGTTTCAAAAGGCACTCCCGCCTCTTTTACTGCAAGTTCCATAGCCTTTGCTCCGCCAAAGCCCTCAGGGTCGGGGCTTGTTTCATGGTAAGCGTCACAAGTTGCGCCATAACCTGCAATTTCAGCATAGATTGTAGCGCCACGCTTTTTAGCATGTTCATATTCCTCAAGGATAACAATACCGGCGCCGTCGCCTAAAACAAAGCCTGAACGGTCCTTATCAAAGGGGATAGAGGCTCTGTCGGGGTCCTGACTGCGTGTTACTGCGTGCATATTGTTGAAACCTGCCATTGCAAAGCCTAACTGACAAGCCTCAGCGCCACCTGCGATTGCACAATCAAGGTAGCCGTTCTTGATAGCGTGGAAAGCCTCACCGATAGCGTGGGTTGCAGAGGCACAAGCGGAAACTGTACAATAGTTTGCCCCCTTGAACTTAGTCTGAATTGCAACCGTACCTGCTGCCATATTACCAATCATCATGGGGATTGTAAATACAGAAACACGGGAGTTATTTTTATTGTGATATGTTAAAATCTGCTCTTCTGTTGTAAGAATACCGCCGATACCTGAACCAATAATAACACCGCAGCGGTATGGGTCAAGGTCAGAAAAATCTGTACCTGCGTCCTCAAGAGCCTTTTTAGAGGCATAAACAGCGTACTGTGTAAGTAAATCCATACGACGTGCTGCCTTCTTGTCAACATATTCGCTGATGTCAAAATTCTTTACCTTAGCGGTAACATTCTTTTCTTCGCTCTGACCGGGAAACCATTCGCCAAGCTCAAAGCCGTGCTTGTTTGCCTTAATGCTATCCCAAAATTCTTCAACTGTATTTCCGATAGGACTTACTACACCAAGTCCTGTAATAACTACTCTGCTCATCTGAATATATCCTTTCCTTTGGAACATAAAGCGGAATTACATAGAAAGTCCGCCGCTGATTTCAATTGTCTGACCTGTGATGTAAGATGCCTCTTCGGAGAGAAGGAAGGAAACGGTAGACGCAATTTCCTTAACTTCGCCGAAACGCTTAAGGGCAATCTGACCGAAAATCTTATCCTTCTGTTCGTCTGTAAGAGCGTCAGTCATGGGAGTTTTGATAAGTCCGGGAGCAACGGCATTAACACGGATATTTCTTGCGCCAAATTCCTTTGCTGCACTCATAGTCATACCGATTATAGCAGCCTTTGATGCGCTGTAGTTAAACTGTCCCGCATTTCCGTAAAGACCTGCAACAGACGCCATGTTTACGATTGCACCGTGCTTTTGTTTCATCATAATAGAACAAACAGGTTTCATCATATTAAAGATAGACTTCTGATTTACGGCAATTACCGCGTCGTAGTTTTCTTCGGTCATTCTTGCTAAAAGACCGTCCTTTGTGATACCTGCGTTATTAACAAGAGCGTCAATAGAGCCGAAACGCTCCTTGATTTTCTTGACCATTTCTTCACACTGGTCATACTTGGAAACGTCAGCTGCAAAAACCTCTGCCTCTACACCTGCTGCACGGCATTCTTCCGCAACTGCATTTGCCTTTTCAATATCAGCGTCGGAAGGGTAGCAGTTAATTGCTACATTATATCCGTCCTTTGCTAATCTTTTTGCGATACATTCACCAATACCCTGTGATGCACCTGTTACGATTGCTACCATAAAATTTTTCCTTTCCCTTTGTTTACTTGTTTAAAAGCTTTTCCGCACCCGCGAACATTTCTTCAACAATATCCTTAGCGGGTTTTACTTCATTTATCATACCTGCAATAGCGCCGCAGAGGAAGGAGCCCTCATCAAGGTTGCCGTCCTGAACTGCCTTTCTGAGTGCGCCGACAGTAAGCTGTTCAAATTCATCAGGTGTCAGTGTGCCGTCCTTTTCGCCTGTAGCAAGACGCTTAGCGAACTTTGTCTTGACGTTACGGCAGGGGTGACCTGTATATCTGCCTGTTACCACGCTGTCAGTATCCTTTGCGTCAATAACAAGCTCTTTGTATGTGGGGTGGATTTTACATTCCTCACAAGCAAGGAAACGTGTACCAACCTGAACACCTTCAGCACCAAGCATAAAAGAGGCTGCAATACCTCTGCCGTCAGCGATACCACCTGCTGCAATAACAGGAATATCAACTGCGTCCACAACCTGAGGTACAAGACACATAGTAGTGTTTTCACCAATATGACCGCCGCTTTCGGTACCCTCTGCAATTACCGCAGCAGCTCCTGCACGTTCCATTCTCTTTGCAAGTGCAACGCTGGGCACTACGGGAATAACCTTGATACCTGCCTCAAGCCACTTTTCCATATATTTTCCGGGATTACCTGCGCCTGTAGTTATAAAGGGGATTTTTTCGTCAATAACCAGCTGCGCAAGGTCATCTGCGTTAGGAGCCATAAGCATAATATTTACGCCGAAAGGCTTATCTGTAAGAGCCTTAGCCTTATGGATTTCTTCCTTGATAAGCTCTGCGGGAGCGCTGCCACCGGCAATTATACCTGCGCCACCTGCGTTGGAAACCGCAGCAGCAAGACTGCTTTCTGCAATCCATGCCATGCCGCCCTGTAAAATCGGGTACTTAATGCCTAAAAGTTCTGTAATCTTTGTGTTCATTCTGATTCCGTCCTTTCCTAAGGGGTTTTCCTCTTCCTATAGTCTTATTGCTCAAATACGATTGCACCGCTGGTAAGACCTGCTCCGAAACCAACAATGCAGATTTTCATACCATCCTTGATTCTGCCTTCCTTTTTCAGGTCATCAAGGCATGTGGGAATACAAGCACTGGAAGTATTTGCGTGTTCGTAAATATTTATATAAACCTTTTCGGGGTTGATACCTAAAGCCTTTGTGGCACTCTGAATAATTCTGATATTAGCCTGATGAGGAATTACTAAGTCAATATCATCAATAGTCAGCCCTGCTTTTGCCAAAGTTTTTGTAACGGCTGTAGCCATTGCGTCAACTGCAAACTTATACACGCCCTTTCCGTCCATCTGGAGATAGGTTTTCTTTGCGGGAGTGTCCATAATAGCATTCAGTTCTTCATTTTCCTTTGTGTAGGGGCAGTTGTAAGTCTTGTTTGTATAGCAGTAGAGCGCCTCAAAATGGTCACCCTTTGCACTCATGTATGAGTAGAATGGCTTATCGCTATGCGCAATTACCGCCGCCGCTGCGCCGTCGCCGAAGAGAATACTTGCACTTCTGTCCTCAAAATCCACGTGGGGGGAGAGTCTTTCACTTGCTACAACAAGAATTTTTTTATAATCTCCGTCCTCAAGGTAGCGACTGGCAATATCAACTGCTGTGATAAAGCCTGTACAAGCGGTGTTTATATCCATAACCGCTGCATTTACAGCACCGATACCATGCTGAATAAGCCCTGACATACAAGGATAGAAAAATTCAGGTGTGCAGGTGGAAACGATAATAAGGTCAATATCCTCAGGGTTAAGACCTGCGTCCTTTACAGCAGCCTTACCTGCCTCTGTTGCCATATAGTGGTTAGGCTTTTCGGCGGAGTAGTTGCGGGAACGGATACCTGTTCTTGTTTCAATCCATTCGTTATTTGTATCCATAAACTGTGATAAATCATCATTTGTAACCTTTGTTTCGGGAGTGTATACGCCCGTACCTAAAATTTTTATACCACGCATTTTCAATTACTCCTTGATTTTATTCTTCAAATAGTATATAATAAATAGCGGAAAATATTTACCGCAAGTTGTACAAATAAATTAACTATAATATTATACCAATAAATAGAGGTTTTGTCAAATATTTTTTATGTTAAATGTGTGTGCAATGCAAGAAAATGCGGAAAAATGGAAAAGAAAGGAATTTTTATTATGGCAACAGCATTACTTTTTTCGGGACAGGGTTCTCAGTATCAGGGAATGGGGGAAAAAATCTATAACGAAAACCCCGCAGCTTACGAAAAAATATTTGAAACAGGCAGTGATATTTTAGGTTTTGACCTTAAAAATACAATGTTCACAGCAGAGGCGGCAGAGCTTGGACGTACCTGCATTTCTCAGCCTGTAATCTTCACAATGTCACTTCTCTGTGCAGAAAAATTCAAGAACGAAAACGGCGAATTTGGTGCGGTTGCAGGACATTCCTTAGGCGAATACGCAGCACTTGTGATTTCAGGGGCGGTAAGTCTTGAAACAGGCTATCAGCTTATTAAACACCGTGCAGCTTGTATGGAAAAGGCGGCTGTGAAGAACGGCGGAAAAATGGCTGCTGTTATGAGCAGTGATGTTGCGCTTATTGAAAAGGTTTGTGAGGAAATAAGACAGGGCGGCGACTACGTAACTCCCGTAAACTATAATTCTACACAGCAGACAGTTATTGCAGGTAGCGACAGCGGTATTGCAAAAGCGTCCGAAAAGCTGACAGCAAACGGTGTTAAAAGAGTTATCCCTCTTGCAGTTGCGGCAGCGTTCCATTCTGAATTTATGAAAGAGGCGGCTGATGAATTCAAGAGCCTTATAAGTGATGTAAAGTTTAATGTGCCTGAAAAGAAATTCTACTCTAACGTAACAGGCAGTGAGCTTACCGATTTCAGCGACATTCATAATATTTTAGCTCAGCATATCTGTTCTCCTGTAAGATTTACTGACGAACTCAAGGCTATGCAGACAGCAGGTTTTGATAATTTTGTGGAATGCGGTCCCGGAAAGACGCTTACAGGTCTTGTAAAGAAAACTCTTGACAATGTAACAGCGTCGGCAATGGACGCTTAATGAGGTAAACGTTATGAAAACTTATGCAATTATCGGGTATCCTTTAGGACATACCCTTTCTCCCAATATTAACGAACGTCTTTTCAAGCTTTCGGGCAATGAGGCAAACTATGTAAAAATGGAAATCCCCCCTGAACAGCTTAAGGAAAAGTACGCCGAACTGTCAGAGCTTGGCGGTTTTAATATCACAATCCCCCATAAGGTGCCGATTATCGACTACTGCGACCGTCTTGACGAGGGTGCGGCACGTTACGGCTCTGTAAACTGCCTTAAAAACGGTGATGAAAAGGTTGGCTACAACACTGACGTTCTTGGTTTTACAAAATCCATTGACCTTCTTGGTGCAGACCTTTGTTCAAAGGTACTTCTCATAGGCTGCGGCGGTGTGGGACGAATGATGGCAATTGAAACCGCATTAAAGGGCGGTGAGCTGACTATTGCCGTATTGGAAAAGGATAAGCCTTTGACAGACGCAGTTGTTTCGGAAATCAGAAAAATGAAAGCTGACGCAAAGGTAAATGTTGTATTTATCGGCGGAAATGTGGTTTCTGCTGCTGATTTTGACGGTACACCTGAGTTTGACCTTATGGTAAATGCCTCTCCTGTGGGAATGTTCCCGAAGGTGGAATTTATGCCCTGTGCTGAGGATATGCTTGAAAATGTGAAATATGTCTTTGACGTTGTTTATAACCCCCGTGACACACTCCTTGTAAAAACTGCTGAAAAGCACGGTGTAAAGGCAATGAGCGGCATGGCTATGCTGGTACTTCAGGCGGTTGCCGCACACGAAATATGGAACGGCTCCGTTTTTGAGGAGAACGACATAAAGCAGCTTATTTCCGACATGGAGGCGCTTGTATGAAAAACGTCTATCTTTGCGGTTTTATGGGCTGCGGAAAGTCGCACATGGGCAGAATGCTCTCAAAAATGCTGGATTGCAGCTTAGTTGACCTTGACGCTTATATTGAAGAAAAAGAGGGTATGACAATTCCCGAAATATTTGAAAAATACGGTGAGCCTCATTTTCGTAAATTAGAGAAAAAATACATACGTGAAATGCCTGAAAACAGCATTGTGGCAACAGGCGGCGGGGCAATCATAAATCCTGTTACCGCCGAAACCGCCCGAAATGCGGGTGCGGTTGTATTTCTTGACGCGGATTTTGAACTTTGCTACAAGCGTATAAAGGGGGACACTCACCGTCCTCTTGTAATGAAAAACACAAAGGAGCAGCTTTTGGAGTTGTTCAACACACGCCGTAAGATTTATCTTGAACATTCCGACTTTGCTGTTGTTTCAAACGGCAGTGATAAGGAAATTGCGGCTGAAATAATGGAGAAATTAAAGCTGAAATGATAATTTATAACGCAAAAATCGTTCCTGTTACAGGTGAAATAATAGAAAAGGGTTTTATTGAAACCGAAAAGGATAAAATCAAGGCTGTGGGCAGTATGAATGAAATGCCCCGAAAGGCAGAGGAAGGCGACTTTGACGCAGAGGGACTTACTGTTTATCCTGCGTTTATTGACGCACACTGCCATATAGGTGTATTTGCTGACGGTTATGGTTTTGAGGGGGACGACGGTAATGAGGAAACTGACCCCGCAACCCCTCACTTACGGGCTATTGATGCGGTAAACCCTATGGATTATTGCTTTATTGAGGCTGCAAAGGGCGGCATTGGTACAGTAATAACAGGAATGGGCAGCGCAAACCCTATCGGCGGTACATTTATAGCTATGAAAACTTACGGAAGTAAGCGAATTGACCGCAGAATTGTAAAAAATCCCTGTGCTATGAAATTTGCTTTAGGTGAAAACCCGAAAAGCGTGTACCACGAAAAAGAGGAAACTCCCACAACACGAATGGCAACCGCAGGTGTTATCCGTGAAAATCTCTATAAGGCAATGCGCTATATGGAAGAGCTGGAAGAATACGAGAAAACAAAGGGTACAGACGATGAAACTTCCCGCCCTGATTATGACATAAAATGCGAGGCGCTTATTCCGGTGCTGAAAAGGGAAATAAAGGCGCATTTCCACTGCCACAGAGCAGACGATATATTTACGGCAATCCGTCTGTCAGAGGAATTTAATCTTGACTACGTGCTTATACACGCTACTGAGGGCGGACTTATTGCAGATGAGCTGGATAAGGGCACTCAGTGCGTGGTTGGTCCTGTTTTCGGTGACAGATGTAAGCCGGAGCTTATGAATGCAGATATAGGTAATGCTAAAAAGCTGCTTGATAACGGTGCGAAGGTTGCAATCTGCACAGACCACCCTGAAAATCCCATTCAGTATCTGCCTGTTATGGCGGGACTTGCAATGCGCGGCGGGTTAAGTGAAAATGAGGCATTAGCGGCAATCACTATTAACCCTGCACGTTTTTGCGGAATTGATGACAGAGTGGGCAGTATTGAGGCAGGAAAGGACGCAGATTTGGTAATGTTCAGCGGTAAATTTCACGATATAACCGCCGCACCGCAGATTGTGATGATGAACGGAGAAATAATATGAAAAAGTTCATAAGAATACCATACGAAGAAGAAAGCAGCTACACAAATGAGCAGCTTAAGGAAAAGCTTGAGGGCATTCTGGAAGAGCAGAAAGACCTGGCACTTTACAAGCTCAAGGGCTCACCTCTTTTTCTTCTTGAAAAGGAGAAGGAGGAGGGGCAGTATGTCCTTAAGTATCATCATTCCTACAAAAAGGATATGTGTGATACCTGTGTTCGTTTCTATATTGAAAAGGGACTTGAACGCTCACGTGTGAAGGGCTTTTTATGTAAGCCTTTAGGCTCATGGCTGGTATTCTGGGGAGTTATCGCCACACTTCTCATAGATTTTCTGATAATTACATATTGTCTTTTGTTTACTGCAAACTTTGATATGCTTAAGGCAGTGATGATTTCTGGCTGCGCAATAGTTGTGAGAGCCTATGTGTGTATGTCGGTTGTTCAGTTCAACAGCCGCCGTCTTGAGGAAATCAAGCAGAAAATGGCAGATATTCTTGGTATTGAAACAGAGGAGGAAGAGCAGAATGAGAGAGATTGATGTTTCACTGGTGCGTGATACAGTTGCGCGTCTTTGCGAGGAGGCTAATTTAAAACTCCCGTGCGGAATGAGAGAAGTAATTGAAAACAGCATTCCCCGTGAGGAAAGCCCTGTATGTAAGGAAGTGCTGGGTGATATTGTAAAAAATATCGACTGCGCGGCTGAACTTAACGTGCCTATTTGTCAGGATACAGGAATGGCGGTTATTTTCCTTGAAATAGGTCAGGACGTTCATTTTACAGGCGGCAGCCTTTATAAGGCAATAAACAGCGGTGTTGCAAAAGGTTATGTTGAAGGAAAACTGAGGCTATCGGTTGTCAAAGACCCTCTTCGCCGCATAAATACAAACGATAACACTCCCGCCATTATACATACCTCAATTGTGGACGGTGATAAGGTAAAGATTATGGTTGCTCCTAAAGGTTTCGGCAGTGAAAATATGAGCAGACTAAAAATGTTCACACCTTCCGCAACTGCAGAGGATATAGTTGATTTTGTAACTGAAACGGTCAGCCTTGCCGGTAGTAATCCCTGCCCCCCTATTGTGGTTGGCGTAGGTATCGGCGGCGATTTTGAACAGGTAGCGTATCTTTCAAAGAAAGCACTCTGCCGTGATTGTGACAAGCCTAATGAGAATGAATTTTATGCAGAAATGGAAGAAGAAATGCTGGACAGAATTAACCGCACAGGTATAGGCTCACAAGGTTTCGGCGGTACAGTGACGGCTCTTTACGT
>JAZUOE010000271.1:0-4438 GCA_045604505.1 Ruminiclostridium sp.
GATATAGCATATGTTCCTGGCCTTTTGGGTCAAGATGCGGCAACAGGCAATGAGTATATCAATACTCCCATCTTATGTAGTAGTGTAAGAGAGTTTGAATCCTATTTTGGTAAACATCCTCAGATGTTTAGTGCAGGAAAGAGCGCAAAGTACAAAAATACTACTATGTTTACAACCACTGAAACGGACAGAATTGATAAGTCATTTGTTTACGCAAAGGAACTTCTGAACAGTGGTATGCCTGTTCTTTATGAAGCAATTAAGCAAGTTGCATCTAATGCTGTCAAAGTTAAGATGGGTGCTTGCACTTATGTAGCTCCAAAAGCAAAAACTGCTGCTACTATTACTCCTGTTGACGGTGGAACTAAGTTTAAGGACAACGAAAATAATACATTAGCTGTAAATACTACTGACGCATATAATAATGACCTGTATATTGAAATTGAAAATGACAAATCTAAATATTTCGTTTCCATTTTCATTGCAGATGCAAATGCAGTAGTTAAGAACATTTATTATAAGACAGCAGATGGCGACCTTGGTGCTACTCTTGAGAACCCAGGTACAAGTTTCGTAACATCTGACAATGTTGACAAATATACTGTTCACCTTGTTTTAAATGAACAGCCTGCAACAAGTACAGATAAGATTGCTGTAAACAATCTTGAATATATAAAAGTAATGGTTAGTGCAGAAAGCTATAAGCCATTCGAGTATTACGTATCAACAACAGGTTCTGATTTACCTGCAGTTGATTACTTATATGCAGTTCTTCCTCAAAGACTTGAAAACCTTACCGATAAATCTCTTTACGATGTTAAGTATATTACCGCTGGTGGTTATCCTACTTTCCACGAAGATAACGATGATATTGCAATGAAGATGATGAACGTTTGCTTCACCAGAGGTGATGCTGTTGCTCTTCCTGACCACGTTATTGACAACTCTCGTGCATTAATTGGACCTGGTTCTCTATATGATGTTGCTATCAAGAATAGAACTTTTGGAGATGGTTCTTATGGTGCAATGTTCACTAATTATGGTGAGTACAATTGCGCAACTATTACACATTCAGAAATGTCTGCAGACCAAATTATGCCTGGTTCTTTCGGATACTTGATGTGTCTCGCAAGAGCAATTCAAACAAGTCCTAACTGGCTTGCAATGGCAGGTGTTTCTCGTGGTGTTGTTCCTAACATCAATAAGCTAACTTGTAAGCAAGCTCTTTCCAATGTTATCGCTGACAATTATCAGCCTCGTTTCAACGGAACAGCTATCAATGCTATTACAGAAGTTAAGCCTTACGGATTAACTGTATATGGTAACAGAACGCTTGCAAGAGTTGGAGAAGAACTTAAAGCTCAGAACTTCTTGAATACAAGAAACATGATGAGTGACATAAAGAAACAGGCATATAAGACTGCTAAAAACTGCATGTTTGAGCAGGATAGCGATGCAATGTGGATCAAGTTCAAGGCTGGTATGACTCCTCTTCTTAATAACCTTAAGAGTGGATTCGGTATTTCCAATTACAAGCTTATTAAGTCCGCTACCAACATCAACGGTGAGCCTCTTGGTAAGGGACAGGTAGGTGTAGTTATTAAAGTATATCCTATCTATGCTGTTGAATATTTCGAAATCAGCGTCGTTATTGCTGACGATGTTCAAATTTCTTAAGGAGGAATGATACATTATGGCAATAAATTTACAGAATAAGGACAGAGCAAGTACTCTTAATGTAGCAGGTGATAAACTTGGTACATTTTACATGACTCAAAATCCTAAGTACTACGAAATCCAGAGAAATAACAACTTTGCTTTCTACGTAGATCTTTCTAACTTTTTCACCGAAAATGATCTTGTAGGAAATGTTTACGCACGCACAAATGCAACTGAAGTTCTTAAACTCTCTGTTGCATCTTCTTCAGTTCCTCACTTCACCCAAAGTGTTATTGAAGTTAAGCGTGGTAACACCACAATGAAGTTTGCAGGTGTTCCTACATTCGGTGAAGGCAACATAAAGCTTGATGACTGGATTGGTGCTGGTACAAAGGATATTCTTCTCGCTTGGCAGAAGAAATCTTATAACGTACAGACTGAAAAAGTAGGTCTTGCTTCAGATTACAAACGTTTGGGTTATCTTCTTGAGTATACTCCCGATTATCAGCTTGTAAGAACTTGGGTTCTTGAAGGTTGTTGGATCAGCGGTATCAGCGAAGACAACTTTGACCATGATTCTAATGATAAGCACGCATTGAATGCTGTTATTCAGTACGACAGAGCTTATCCTGATGTAAGTGACATCGAAGACTAATACTTAAACATAAATGATATGGCGGCGTTGATAAAATAATCTCCGCCGCCATAATTTAATTTAAAGGAACCCAGTGTATGTATTTGAAGGAAAATTTTAACTATCATGAAACACTAAACCCTAAGATATGGGCAAATAATAAATTAATTCCTGAAGTAAGAACACGTGTATTAGATATTGCACAGGAATTTATATCTGGATTTAATATACCTTTCAGCTTAGTAGACATACACATAGTAGGTTCACAAGCATCTTATAATTACACTGAATATTCAGATTTAGATGTGCATCTAATAACTAATTTTGAAACAATGAATGCTTCTCCTGAAATGTGTCAGGTGGTATTCAATTCTCTTAAAGCTAGATTCAATGCTGACTATGATATTACAATAAAAGGCATTGATGTAGAACTTTACGTAGAAGATATTAAATCCACTGTTTTATCAAATGGTATATATTCCGTTTTATCTGACAGTTGGATAAAGTTCCCTCAAAAATTGTCTACAGTTTTACCTGCAAACATCGATACTAATAAATATGAGTATTTAGTGTCATCTGCAAACAAAGCGATTGAAAGCAATGATTCTGAATCGATAAGTAATATTATTGACGATATTTATCTTATAAGAAAGATATCTCTTGATACCGAAGGTGAATTTGGGCAGGGCAATTTCTTGTTTAAACAACTACGTAATGACGGAATACTTGACAGCTTGAAGAAAGCATACAAAGCTGCAAGGTCGTCAGAATTAACACTAGAAAAATACAAGCTAAACGAAGATTCGCGCTCTTCGTTATTGTCTAAATCCAAGAAGAGCGTTAAAGGTTTCCAGAGATTTAAGCGTCGCGTTAAATCTCGTGTCGCTAATAGCGTTAAACAGTATAACAGTATCGATATGAATAAACTATTCAAACAGGATATATTGACTGTTGATATTGAGGTTAAAGGTGAAACCGACACTTATCAAGTAAAAATCAGCTTCGGAGGCTTTTTAGAAATATTAAAAGACCAGATTGAACGAAATAGTGAGTTCAACTTAAAGGCAGTTACAAGAGCATTGATAACAGGATTCAACAGAGATGATGTTTATATTCACTGCTCTTGCCCGGATTGGCAGTACAGATTTTCTTATTTTGCTACTAAGAATAATATAACTAGTGGTGACCCCGAAAACAGACCTTCCGACATAACTAATCCTGATGATAAGTTAGGTGTTGGATGTAAACACGTGTTATTAGTTCTTTCAAATACTTCTTGGATACTTAAAGTAGCTTCCACAATATTTAATTATGTTAATTATATGGAAAAGCATTACGAAAGATTATATTCCAAGATTATTTATCCTGCTATATTTGGTAAGGCATATGAAAAGCCTGTTCAGTTAGATATCTTTGACGATGATGAAATGTCAACGGATACAGATACTATTAAAGCATCTAATGCAGAAGCTCGTAATAGAAATAAATTCCAAGCAGGTAATACTTACGGTGTAAGGTTTGCACCTAAATCAAAACCTGAAGACCCACAGTTAGACATTGATGACACCGAAGAGAACTAATTGTGCGCAATGTTTATAAGTGAGCCCCTAAATTTATATAGGTTATAAATTCAATTAAATATAAGGCGTTTTATCAAGCCTTAAACAAGTTTGATAAAACGCTCCTTTCTAGTGGTGTTATTATTGTATATATTTTATATATGAAGATAAAATCAAGGAGATTACCCATGACAGATTACACCATTGGACACGAATACACTCTTCCAAGTAATGGTAAAGTATATTCTAAGGATGTGAACCCTCTAATTAAATTGAGGTCAATGACTACAGTTGAAGAGATGAAAAGGTTGAATCATACAGATAAACCTTATTTTGCAATGTCAGAAATTATAGATGATTGTTTGGTAGAGAAGCCTGGTATTTCTGCTTACGATATGAGTTTGCCTGATTACCAGTATTTATTCCATAAGTTAAGAGTTGTTACCTATGGGCCGGATTATAAGATATCCGCATTGTGTCCTTATTGTGGTAGTACAAATACTCACACTATAGATTAGGATGCGATGAAAGTAACACCTTTTGATGCAGATGTATTTGCAAAATATAAAGAAGTTGAACTTCCTGT